>JBGPAW010000068.1:0-12550 GCA_041480905.1 Phycisphaerae bacterium | reverse complement strand
GGACGAGTTGGCCGTCCTGGTCGTAGGGCAGCATGTCCGTGCGATAAATCCGCCACTCGCCGTCCGGTAAGTACATCAGCAGCACCATGGTCTGATCAATGTTGAACGGATCGGTGCGCGAATACTCGTGCCGCAGCCCCTCGGTCTGCACCACGCGAGTCTGCGTCGTACCGAAGCGCGCGTCCGTCACGCCTTCCCCCGGCGCCGGAACCTCCGCGGCCACCAGCGGGTAGGTCGGGTTGTCCCCCGACAGCGGGTCGGGCACCTCCACAAACAGAGTCCCGCCCGGAGAGTCGTTGTCATTGTCCCCGTTATTGTGATTCTCGTTGAGGTTCGCATTGCTGTTCTGGTTGACGTTGGCGTTACCCTGGTCGCCGCCGCCGCCCACACTCCCCGCGCAGCCCCCCGACCACACCAAGCACAGACTGGCCAGAAGAACCCACCCCGGGAGCAACCACCGCACCCCGGCTCGAATGATGAGCGAGTGCAAAAGAACGCTCATTAAGGAAGCCTCCCTACGTGTGTACATGAACGGTTGACCTGCCCGCCCATCGTGGCTGGGCCGTACGGCGTGACCTCGCCCGGACCGCGGTCACCCCAACACGAAATCTCCTACGTGAGCCGGGAGAATCGGGATCAAGCCACTGGGCAGGGGCGGACTTGAACCGCCGACACACGGATTTTCAGTCCGTTGCTCTACCAACTGAGCTACCTACCCGCGGATCGACCGGCGAACCGGCCCAACCCACAGCGACCACGACAAGATAAACAAGACCGCCGACCCGGTCAAGAGATCGACGGGGGTGGGAGCGCGGCGAGGTGTGGCCATAAGTTTGGGCAAATGGGGAGGGCGAGGCTCCTGCCGAGCCGGGTGATTCGGCTCGCCGGGAGGCTCGCCCTCCCTTTGCGCTGCTCCGTCGGCCCGGCATGAAACTTCTGGGGAGGAGCGCCTGAGCTTCGAATTCCTCTGGCGGATAGCTGAAGTTCACGACTTTTCCCTTGAGTCCCCTTCGTCACTCTGCTAAAGTGGGGGCAATTACCGAGGCGGTTCTTAACGCCGGAGGCGGGTTCGGTCGGAGTGAACCCCCGTGGGGGATGCCTGGAGACCGCAGACGGGGTCGGGTTATGGAGCGGCCGTCCTTGGCCGCAAAGGAGGCGAGGAAACATGAGAAGCACAATCCGGTGGGCGACTTTCGGGACCACAGTTCTGCTGGCGAGCGCACCTTCCTTGGGCACCGACGTCGGCGGGTTGGTCTGCAGCGACACGACCTGGTCCGCGGCCGGGAGCCCTTACGTGGCGACCGGCTCCGTCCTGGTCAGTTGCGGGGCCACCTTGACCATCGAGCCGGGCGTCGAGGTGCGCTTCCGCACCGGGCTGGACCTGACTGTGGGGGACAATGCCATCGGCTCCGGCACCCTGGTGGCCCGGGGCACGCAGGAGATGCCCATCCTCTTCACCAGCAACGATCCGTATGAGAACCTGCCCGGCACGGCCGATCCGGGCGACTGGAGCTACATCCACTTCACCGACTATGCGACCGACGCGGCCATCGACCCCGGCGACAACTACCTGTCCGGCTGCATCCTGGAGCATGTCATCGTAGAATATGCCGGGTCAGGGCACTACGGGGCGGTTTTTGCGGAGCAATCGTCTCCGTTCCTCTCGCACGGTGAAGTGCGGCACAACTTGTATCATGGCATCTACGTGGACGGCACCAGCGCCGCAGGCACCAGCATCGACCATTGCCAGGTTTGGGACAACCCACAAAGGGGGGTTTACATTTCTGCGGGGTCCTACCACAAGCTTCGCTACAATGACGTCCACGACAACCACGACGGCGGAATCTTCTTCTCTAACGCTGCCGGCAACACACTGACCGGGAACACCATCACGGCCAACACGACTGAGGGGAACGGCGGCGGACTCCGTTTCTTATCCTCCGGCGGCAACACGCTGACCGGCAATGCTATCACGGGCAACACCGCGTCCCTCAACGGCGGCGGAATCCGTTTCACCTCCTCCGGCAGTAACACGCTGACCGGCAACACGATCACGGGCAACATTGCGTCCGCCGGAGGCGGAATCTACTGGTACGCCTCCGGTGGCAACATGCTGACCGGCAACACCATCGCGGGCAACACCGCGTCCAGCGGCGGCGGCGGAATGAACTGTTCCAGCGGTTCCAGTAGGAACACGCTGACCGACAATACCATCACTGATAACACGGCATCCGTCACCGGCGGCGGAATCGTTTTCCGCGATTCTTCCGGCAGCAACACGCTGACCGGGAACACCCTCACGGACAACACCGCCGGGCAGAATGGGGGAGCCATCTATTGCGGCGCCAGCAGCAACAACACGCTCACCGCAAACGTCATCACCGCGAATGAGACAAATACCGGTTCCACCGGCGGCATCTATGTGACCGGAGACAGCCAGAACTTTTCGTTAAAGGGTGACGAGCAAAGCGGGACGTACAACGTCATCGCCGGGAACGAGGGATACCAGGTCTATAACAATAACGCCCTCCGGGCGGATGGTCTGAACGACATCGACGCCCGCTACGCATACTGGTGCACGGACGACATCAACGTGATTCAAGAAGGAATCTACGACTACTTCGACGATGCCACGAAAGCCTACGTGATCTGGTCTCCGTTTGTGCCCACGAGCGGGAATGACTGCAATGAGAACGGATTCTCTGACGAGTGCGATATCAGCCTTGGGACCAGCGCGGACTGTAACAGCAATGGCACCCCCGATGAGTGCGAGAGCGCCCCCGGGGGTACCGCGGTTCCCGGCGACTACCTGATCATCTCCCGCACGTTCGGCACCATCTACGCCATCGACTCGGCGTCCGGCGCGATCCGCAGTCTCATTTCCGGGTATGAGCTGCGCGACCCCTGCGTTCTCAATCGTGGCGCAGGCGATTCGCTGGCGAATTCCTACCAGAGCGACCTGCTCACCTTCCCCGATGGCCGCCTGCTGGCACGCTTCGACGGCGACCTCCAGTGGGGACTGTACTGGATCGACATCGCGAGCGGTGACCGGGTGTTGCTGCCCGGTACCGATGGGCCGGAGTGGACCGAGTCCGGCGCCGTGTTATTCTTCGATGAAGGCACCCTCCTGGCCGCAGCCGATCAGTTCGCGTCCTACGCCGGGGGAATGGTCCTGAAGTACGATCTCACTACGGGCGTCACGACGGTCCTCAGTGGCCCAATGCGCGGGGACGGCCCCCTCCTCGACAAACCGCGCGGGCTGGCCCTGTGGGACGCCGATACGGCCCTGGCGGTGGAGTTCAATCCGTACGCCGATGCCACGGGGCTGTACTTCGTGGAGTTGACCACGGGCGACCGGAGCTTCCTCAGCCGGCTGAGTTGCCACCCTTTCGATCGCCCCCTGATCCTGGGCGGGGTCCCGGCGGGCACCGTGACCTTGGGCGACGACGAGGGCGGGAGCGGGCCGGTGGGCAACTCGGTCTCCCGTTCGGTGGCCGTCGTCAACGGCCGCATTATCGTGGGCATTACCACCCAGCGACCGAACAGCTCGTATACCGGTGGTCTCCTGGAGATCGATCCGGCGACCGGGGACCGCACGCTGCTGATCGGGGAAGCCTACGTCGATGACGGCACGTGCAGCCACCTTATCGTCGTGCCGCCGTCGAATCCCCAGGGCCTCGATTTCTGCTCGTCGGCGATCGGCTTGCAGAGCCTGGGGCATGGCGGCGTCCTCTTTACCGGGGTCTTTGATTACCGAATCTACGAGTACAATCTGAACACCGCCGAGTTTTACGTTCTCAGTGATCTCCAAGCTCAGGTGCCGTCTCCCTACGGTTCCCTGTTTGGCCCCACGGGCCTGGCCGTGCACGTCCCCCCGGACTGCAATAGCAATGCCCTCCTGGATACCACGGATATCCGTCTGGGGCGCAGCGCCGACTGCAACGGCAACGACGTACCTGACGAGTGCGAGATTGCCGGTGGAACCAGCCCGGACTGCAACGGCAACGCCGTTCCAGATGAATGCGACCTCGCCGGGGGCACGAGCTTGGACGGCGATACCAACGGCGTCCCGGACGAGTGCGAACCGCCGCGATGGATCGGTGCGGTGCCGGTGGACCAGAGCAGCCTCTGTCGGTCCGGCTACAATGTCATGCGTCTGACCTTCAGCGCGGACATTAGCACGCCCAGTCCGGGGCAAGTGGAGATACGACAATTGCTCGACAATGGGGGCTTCGGGCCGGACCTGTCGACGAACGGTTTTACGTTCACGGTGGAGGACGTCGGTGAGGTGATTGCGCCTCCACGTGTCCTGAAGATTCAGGAGAACGCGTCAGTGGTGGCCCACCGGACGTGGTATGTGATCCGCAACCTTGGCGGAGTAGACGGCTGGGCCGGGGTTGCGCCATTCGAGGTGCAGTACGTGGTGCAGGTGGGCGACGTGAACGGCGACGGGAAGGTGCTGGCCAACGACCTCAGCGCGATTTTCCCCAAAATTCCGACCAACCCCGCGGGGGACCAGGAGCGGGCCGACGTGAACGGCGACGGCAAGGTGTTGGCCAACGACCTCAGCGTGGTGTTCCCGCGCATCCCATCGAACACGGTGCCCAAGCCCAGCGGGCATTGAAGGAAAAAAGGCAAGAGGCTGTAGGGTCTGCGCCCGCGGACCAAGCGGGGTGGTACGCGGGCGCGCACCCTACCCGGTGCGCGGGTGCGCATCCTACTCACTCTTCCAAACGAACCCCTCTATGAAGCAGGATTTGTCAAGCCGCCGGGGGCCCGTACTCGACTGGTGCCAGCGGGCCAGCACCTCTCTGCCTACCGGCAGGCAGGCAGCTTCGCGCTGCCCCGCAACACCGCCAGGACCAACTCCACCCGCTGGGCGAGGGGAACGTTGCGGGGTCGAGCCAGCGCTCACCGGTCAGTTGACGTCATCCCAGAACCATGGCGTTATGGTGGACGGTGCGGGGAGCGTGTCGATCCGCCATCCGGGGCCGCGAATCGTCACACATCGGTCGCATGTGTAGGCGTCCATGCTGCTGCCACAGACCCAGGCCGGGTAGTTCTGCAAGCCGAGATTGGGTGCAGGGCGTTGGCAGCCTTTGATCTCGACCATCTCCGCGTGCCCATCGCCGAATGCGACGGTAAAGCCGAAGTTGCGGCGGTGCCAGCCCGGAATGGTGTTGAAACTGTAGAGGACGAGTGAATCGCGAGGAGGTTGGATGTCTTCGCAGTCGGACCCATGCCAAGTGCCCCACAGCCAAGCGAACAGGGACGGCATCTCCTGATAAGCAATGGTCTCCGAAGGCGTCGGAACGCGTGAAAGCGGGGCCATGTACATCGATTGGCTTCGCACGCGATTACCCTCGACCCCCCCAATAATGAAGAAGCAGTTCGCGGCGTAGCTGGTCCCGAAGTGGTCATAGGCGGTAAGACCTTCATCTTTGAAGTGTCGTTCGTCGCGCAGGTGACGACCGCCCGTGTAAATGAAGCCCCCGCCGGCGTAGCCGGTGTCCGAAGGACAACGATAAATCCCCAAGTTCAGTTTCGTGTCGCCCAGCCAGTTGCTATTAGGTGGATTCGTGCCCGGATTGGGAGCGGCGCCATTCGTCGGGTTGTAGTCCGTAAAGGTGGTTTTGAAAATGGACGCGTTCAACGGGCGATGAGCCGGACCACGATAGTTGCGGGTGCCATAGAAGGACATCACCGGCTCGCCCTCAGGTGTCGGATCGCCGATACCGGCTTTGCCGCCGTATTCCACGGGGCCGGCGGCGTAACCCATGGCGTTGATGTCCCCCACGGGAATCATGTTCTCGTTGCGGTCCTCTGCCGCGTAGGTGGTGCCGGCCTTGGCGATGCCGGTCAGGTTGGCCATGCACGCCCCGAGCTTGGCCTGCTCCCGTGCCTTGCGCAGCGACGGCAGCAGGATGGCGATCAACAGCGCGATGATCGTAACCACCACCAGCAACTCGACCAGGGTAAACCCGGCGGAGGATAAACGCCCGCCGACGGGTCTCCGCCCCCTTCCTCGTTTGTGCTCAGACATCATCAACACTTCCGTTTAGGCACCTGGCCTCACCCCGGCAACGCCCGGGTATAGCCCGACTTCGACCTTCTTACGATTGTAGCCTTTCGTTCGCCGGCACGCAACCGAAAAGTGCGCCGACGTTTGCCCCAGCGCCGGTATAGGTGATTTGTCGAAGGGTGCCCAAAGCTACAAACTTTGCGTTGCCCAAACCCGACTCGAACGCCTAGAATAGGATGGGATCAGAAATTAAGGGTGGTAGTCGCGCGGGGGACATGAAAATGAAGGCGCAGGAAAACAAAGCCAAGCTCGAGACGGTGGAACCCGTCGGTAAACGGGTGCTCATTCGCAAGGACCAGGACAAAAAGCAGACCAAAGGCGGAATTCAGTTGCCCGATTCGGTGGAAATCCCCGTGCTGACCGGGCGCATCGTGGCCCTGTCGGTCCAGGTGGAGAACGATGAGGATTTCCCGATCCACCAGTACGACCGCATCTTGTTTAATCCCAAACACGCCATCCCGGTGGATTTCGAGGCCGATAACCAGCTTTTCGTGGTGCCCGTCGAGGATATTGTGGCGGTGTTCCGCAAGGCGGAATCATAGCCGCGCTCGTAAGCGGCTGGCGAGATCGACATGCGCCCTTGGCCTAGACCGCTGCTCATCGGCATGTGCCATCTCCCGCCGTTGCCGGGCAGCCCGCGGCACGCCCTGCCGATGGGCCGCATCATCGAGCACGCCCTCACCGACGCCGAGACCCTGAAAAGGAGCGGCTTCGACGCCCTGATCGTGGAGAACTTCGGGGACGCCCCGTTCCAGACCGGGCGGATCGATCCGTGGACGACCGCGGCTCTTGCCGTCATCGCCGCCGAAGTCAAGTCCGCCGTGGGGATGCCCTTGGGGGTGAACGCCCTACGCAACGACGCGCTCGCAGCCTTGGGCGTGGCCGCCGCCGCGGGGGCCGATTTCATCCGGGTCAACGTTCTCGTCGGCGTCTCCGCCACCGACCAGGGCTTCATTGAAGGCCAGGCCGCCGACTTGCTCCGCGCCCGCCTGCGGGTCGCCCCCGCCATCGAGGTGTTCGCCGACGTACACGTCAAGCACGCGGTCTGCATCAGTCAGCCGGAAATCGCTCTGGCCGCCGAGGAGACCGCCTATCGCGGTCAAGCGGACGCCCTGATCGTCTCGGGTGCGACCACGGGTCGTCCGGTCAACCTGGACGAACTGCGTCGCGTGAGAGCAGCGGTGCCCGATCGCCTGCTGCTCGCCGGCAGCGGAACCACGCCTGAAACCATCGCTCACATTCTGGAAGTCGCCGACGGCGTCATCGTCGGCTCGTGCCTCAAACCCGGCGGTAATCCCGATTTGCCGATCGATCGCATGCTGGCCGAAGCCTTCGTCGCCGCCGCGGGACGCCAACAAGTGGTCAGGAGCAATGCTGTGCGGCACGAACCTCGCTCATAGTCAAACCGCACCGTAGAGGTGGGTCATGGTTCTGGCCGAAGGCCAGAGACGCCAATAGCCGGCGGCCAGTCCGCCGCGGCGGATCGCGTCCAACGCGGCGTCGTCCAGGGGCCGGGTGGCCCAGGTCCTCCTGGACCTGGGGGAGCGATTCTCTTGAACGGCCCAACAACACGACATAGCCGGTCCACCGGCCAAGCTCGGTTTGCCGATTCCGCCGCGCCCACGGGCTGCCCCAGGGCCAATCCTCCGCGCGATCCACCAGACCGGCCCGCCGGGCGTTGGCCTCCGTGTAGCGGCCCACGGCCAGGAAATGCGTATCCTCCTGCACCGGAAAGCTCCTGAACCGACCCTGGTACAGGGCGCCTTCGCCCTCAGCGTTACCCACAAGTCGGCACCCGTTCGTATCGACGGGCACGAGTGTGCCGTAGGATTCGTCCCGGAGGGACGCCTGAGAATAGCCCCGCGTTTTAACGCGGGACGTGTTTAGCGTCTTCGTCTATATGATCCGCAACCCCTACTGCGGGAGACCCAGGAATAGCCCCCGGAAGGGGGCGGAATTCGGTAGCCAGGGGCGCAAGCCCCTGGGAACCGAGGCGCCGAGGATCCCGAGCCCCCGAAAGGGGCGATACCCTATTCGAGAGGGAGGGTGTCGCCCTTCCAGGGCTGGCGTCTGCGCTCCTCCAGAGTTCCAGGGGCTGGTGCCCCTGGCCACCCACTTTCGCCTTTTCAGGGCTCTCGCTGTCCACATCTCACGGGACCGGGCACCTGATCAACGAAGACGCTAAACACGTACTTAACGCGGGGTTTTCAAGGCCCCCCAGACTCTGCCCCCACTTGGGCATCGGCGGACTTTTGCCCGCCGACGCCCAGGTGGGGGGCAGCAAGAGAAGGACTCTTTCCGATCCCAGCGATGAAGGGCTTGTCGGTTTAATCGGCGGCATCGGGGACCCCTCCAGACGTTTGGTTTTGCGCACACGCGCGTGCGAACTTCCTCAAGCGGGCGCTTCACCCACGTTCCACGGTTCGCGAACCACCCCCCCTTCTGAGGCCCGCCTCCAGCTCCACCGCGGTGCGGCGCGCGGGGAACCTTCCGCCGCTCATGTCGGGCTGACCCGTCCTCCGGCGCGCAGCCGCCCGACCGCGGCGATCAACTGCTTCAGGTTAAAGGCCGTACAGGCCCACCACCATTCCGTCCGCACCTTCTCCAAACCGCGTAACCCAAACTGCCGCAGACCCATCACCTGCTTAATCACCGCGTTGGGCGTCTCCGCCAGCCCTTGACACGCGGCATTGGGCGAAGGCCCAACGGTCGCTCTGCGACCCGTGCCGCAAAGCGGCACGCCGCGTGTCAAGGGCCAGCCAGGCCCGCCGGGCATAAGCCTTGCGACCGGCCTCCGATCGCAGCCGGGCCGCCACCGCGGCGCGGACCGCCTCGTGCTGGTCCCGCGAGACCATCCGCGCCGTGGACACCCGTAGCCATCCCGCGCTGCGTCATACCCAAAGGCCGGCCCGGTCCAACTTGTCCGATGGGGGACAACGCGGCAGCTTGGGCCAATCGACTTCGGCCACCGGCGCCCGCGGGTCCGCCACCGGCACCTTGGCCGAACGCCGCGAAGCCCCCGAGCCCCCCTTCCGCTGGGCGTCGGCGGCCGGCGCCGCCTGCAGGACCTTGCGCAGATGCGCCTGTCGCTTCTTCAAGTCCTTCAACTCCTTGCGGAAGCGGGTGCGGAACTCACAGAACGTGGAATGGTCGATGGTCCGCCCTTCGACGAGCCACAGGAAATCGACCGCGTGGGCACAGGCCCACTCCAGCCGCCGGCTGGAGCGAACCCCGTGGGTCAGCCCGTAGAGGAGGGCCCCCGCTAGAATCTTGGGGTGAATGGGCGGCTGCCCGGCGACCAGGCCGTAGTGTTGCTCCCACCCCCACCAGTCCAGCCCATCGAGCATCTCCCCGAAGAGCCGCACCGGATGGTCCTGGGGGATACGCTCGTCCAGCGTCAGGGGGATCAAGAGCAGTTGATCCCGTGGCAAAGGGGCTTGGTTCCACCGACTCATGCCCATCGTCTCCGTACTATCCTGTGTGCCCGCCGCCTGCCTGACGGCAGTCAGGGCGTCACGGCTTGGCACCCCGCGAACCCTCCTTGCAAACCCCGTGCCGATTAAACCGACAAGCCCTGACGCCCTGGGTTACCCTATTCTGCCCCTAGCGGGGCTGAGGGTCGCAGATGCCTCCACGCCAGGTACGTACACGGACCGTCGAAACGGGATGGGGCACCCCGTCACGCATCTTTCTGTCGCCCCTCCGGGGCTGGACATGCTGGGGCGATCCTTACCCAGGGCTGACGCCCTGGGCTACCTACTACCGCCCCTGCCGGGGCTGGGAGCAGAAGAGGGTCCGCGAGCGCGGACCCTACGTGGCTGGGCGGGGGTGGGGCCGTTCGAGGTGCAGTACGTGGTGCAGGTGGGCGACGTGAACAACGACGGCAAGGTGCTGGCCAAGGACCTCAGCGCGATCTTCCCCAAGATTCCAACCAACCCGGCGAACGACCAGGAGCGGGCCGACGTGAACGGCGACGGCAAGGTGCTGGCCAACGACCTGAGCGTGGTGTTCCCGCACATCCCGTCGGCCCCCGTGCCCAAGCCCAGCGGACATTGAGGCAGGTGACAGGTGGCGGGTGAGAGACCACCAGCCCGGCCAGCGCGACCCAACCGTGAGCGCCCCGGCGGCGTCCGTTCATTGAGCCAAACATAATGCTGCCGGAGTTCTCCGTCCGGAATCCTCAGTCCTGGCGTGGTTCGCCGAGGCGCAGGATGCGGTTTTTCCCTTCGCGTTTCGCCTGCATGAGGGCTTGGTCGGCGCGGGCCAGCAAGGCCTCGGCCGTCTTGCCGTCCCACGGAAAACTGGCCAATCCGCCGCTGACGGTGAGTTGGCAGGGCCCGAACGGCTTCAAGGACGCGACCTCCTGGGCGCTCAAGGCTTCGGTGAAACGGCGTAGCAGGACCATGGCGTCGTCGGGATGTCGGCTGCCCGCCACCCGCGGGCCCTCGGCATCCCAGAACACCACCGCGAATTCGTCGCCGCCATACCGCCCGACCACGTCGTGCTCGCGGCACTGCTTCTTGATCAGCCGGCCCACCACCCGGATGATCTCGTCGCCGGCGTCGTGCCCGCAGGTGTCGTTGTAACGCTTGAAATCGTCGATGTCGAACAGCAGGATGGTCACGCGGAAACGCTCGCGCTCGGCCCGGAGCAGAACGTCGGAGAGGAATTGCAGCATCGCCCGCCGGTTGGGCAACCCGCTCAACTCGTCGGTCAGGGCCAACTCGCGCCAGCGCCGCTGCGCACCGGACGCCTTGAGCAACTGACCAGCCAAACCCGCGTAGTGCCGCAACTTCTCGGCGTCGGCCCGCGTGAACGGGTGCCCCGCCCGCACCCCCAGCGAAACTTGCCCCAGCAGCTTGCCGTCAAGCTGGATCGGCTCCACCAGCACCGGATCGGGTCCGACCTCGCCGGCTTCCACCACCGTCCCCTCCACGACCACGCGGACGGCGGCGCCCTCCAACGCAACTCGAACGAGGTCAGCCAGCCCGTTCAAGAAGGCGCGGCCGTCCTCTGGGAGCGCGGTGAGCAACTCGCCCAGCCGGGCCAACTCATCCATGCTCGCCGACGGCGTGGGACTCCGCCCGTCCGGGCGCCCGGCGTCGACCCGCGCGTAACCGAGCGCCTGGTCGAGTTCAGCGCCCTCCAGCGGACACACCAGATAATCGTTCGCCCCGGCGGACATGCCCCGGCGGGCGAGCGGTTCCGCCTCCGGCGGGCAGCACAGGATCACCGGCGTCTGATCTCCGGCGGCCTCACGCAAACCTGCCAGACCCGGTTCGAGTTGCGGCACGCCGCCGTCCACATAAGCCAGCACCGCCCGGCAGGGGTGACGGCATAGATCGTTGATACCCGCCAGCGTGCTCGCCGCCACCACGACCTCCCACTCCGGATAGAGCTCCCGGAGGCGCGCCCGCATCGCTTCGTTGCCCCCGACGACCAGGAGACGTTCGGACGCGGAAAGATAAACCGGCGAGCGGATCAATCGGCGTCCTCCTCACGTTCGCTCGGCTGCCTCGGGAGGGTACGGAAATCGTCGCTCATCAACAGCTCCAACTCCTCCGGCGAGAGCAGTGGTCCGTCGAACAGTTCCGAATCGTCAAGGTTGTTCGGCTCTTCTCCCTCGCGGACGTGATTCGCCGACCGCGGCGCCGACCCGCGCGGCGCGATCGGGGCCGGGCGTTCGCGGCGGCTCGGCGGCGTTCGCGCCGGTCCGGCGGTGGTCCTCCGCCAGGGTACGGGCGTACCCTGCGAGGCAGCCGCGTCCGTTCTCTCTCCCGGCTCCGCGACGAGTGCCGCCGGGCTTTCGCCGAATTCATGCAGCAGCTTCTCAAACCGCTCGGCGGTCAGGATTTCCCGAGCCCCGGCGCGCACCGCTTGCTCGAGCTTATCGGACGCTTCAGGGCTGCCCCAGGCGTAAACCGCCGTCCGCGGCCGGTAACGTGACACCAACTCGAAAAACTCGAATTCAGACGAATCCAAGAAATCCACGCAGACAATCACCGCCGTTGGATCAGTCTTGCCTCGTCCGATCCGCGCCAGGGCCAGGTAGACGTGGTCCGCGCGGTCGATCGCCAGCCCGGCCTGTTCAAATCGCGTTTCCCAGTATGGCCAGGTCGGTTCGCTCGCGCCGCCCACCAACAGGATTGTTGGCGTTGTTCCAGGCATGACATGAACACCGCCTCAGAATTCAGACGTCCCTGTGGGATTCCGATGCATGATTTTCCCAGAATCCCAGCGGAATGGTAAAACCCTTCATTTTCTCAGGTTACCCTATTTTTACAGTTTAGGCCGGTTCTACGGCAGCGTCAACCATCCATATTGTGAATATTCCCTCGTGCGTCCTGATAATCTCACGGCGGACAGGCCGCTCACAGCCCGTCGTGGTGGCGCCAGAAGAACTCGGGCACGGGGTCTCCGATGGTCCCCTCTTTCCCCAAATGGGCCTCGCGCAGGGCTTCGTAGTCG
>JBGPAW010000067.1:0-12625 GCA_041480905.1 Phycisphaerae bacterium | reverse complement strand
TGAGCCTTGGGAATGTCCCCTTTCTCCGGACGCTGTTTAACACCACCCGCGTTATCCCCCTATATTCGGTCAGGGTTCGCGGGGAGACGTAGGTATAGCCCACGAGCAAACCCTCCGACGCCCTTTGGGCTCGCTTGGCGTTACCCCTTCCAAGCGTCGAAGGCCAAAGCGCGGTGTCCGCGTCGCCTCTCGCGGTGTATAATCTCGCAGAGCTCAAGAGGACAAGACGTTCATGCGACAGAGCAGCATTGTGCGCCAGTTTCTTCTCCTGACCACGTCGTCCTTGGTCCTGGTGCTCGTCCTGATCAAAGCGGACATCGTCGGGCGGTTGGCCTATTCCGTCGAGAAGGGACGGCTCAAGGCGCTACGCGAGTCACTCCCCTCGGCTGGGGAGATAGCGACGCGCTTCGAGCCGGACCGGCTGGTGGCGGCCGCCGTGCTGCCGGGGGTGGTCAGCATCTCGACCGAAAGGGTGCTCACCCGGGCCGACTTTGAGGGTCTCGATCCGCGGCTGCACCGGTTCCTGTTTCCCAAGGGCGAAAAGGACCCGCCCGTGGAGCCGGAGGCCGAACCCGAGAGTGAGCCGTCCGACGAGGCCGGAGTGGACACCAACGGCCTGCCGCCTGCGGAGAGTGACCAGCCCCTGTTCCGGCTGCCCAGGGGCGAGGGCAGCGGTTTCATTGTGGATGCCGCCCACGGATACGTGATCACCAACAACCACGTCGTGGCCCAGAGCACCTCGATCAGCGTTCGTCTGGTCGACGGGCGTCGTTTGGAAGCCCGCGTTCTGGGAAGCGACTCGAAGAGCGATCTGGCAGTCCTGAAGATCGACGCGGACCGCCTGCAGGCCCTGACTTGGGGCGATAGCCTGGCGATGGAAGTGGGTGACGCAGTGTTTGCGGTGGGGAATCCTTTCGGGTTGGAGGGGACGGTCAGCCGCGGGATCGTCAGCGCCAAGAACCGATCCAACATCCTGCTGCACGACATCGAGTACGAGGGGTTCCTGCAGACCGACGCGGTGATCAATCCGGGCAACAGCGGCGGGCCGCTGGTGAACATGCGTGGGGAGGTGGTGGGCATCAACACGGCCATCGCCACGCGCTCGGGCAACTACGACGGCATCGGCTTCGCGATACCGGCCCATCGGGTGGTCAAGCTTCTCCCGCCGCTCATTCGCGGGGAGGAGATTACCCGCGGGTATCTTGGCGTGGTGATGACGGGGGGGCCACGATCCGAAGAACTCACTCGCCAGCTCGGCTGGAAGGAGCCGGGTGGGGTTCTGATTAGCGAGGTGGTGCCGGATTCGCCGGCGAGCCGGTCAGACCTGCGCGTCAACGACCTCATCGTCGAATGCGACGGCCGGCCGGTGCGGTCGAACGCCGACATCATCAATCAAGTCGGCGACACGTCGCCGGGCACGAAGCTGGCGTTTAAGGTCTGGCGCGAGAGGGCTTTCCAGACGATCGAAGTCGAGGTCGGCGCGCAGCCGGAAGGCTTTTCCACCCGCGGCTGGCGACCCCGGCCGAACAAGGAGTAGCGACGGGGTGTGCCACTGCCCGATGCAGAACGCCGGCAGGCGCAGCGGCTGCTCAAATACGGACAACGCCACCGGGAAGACACCGTTCGAACAGATCGTTGAGCTTCTCGTCGCTCACGGCGTGGAGTTCATCGGGGCTACTTGAAACGACCGTAGTAGCGGTCCGCCGGGTACTTCCGCTCGTTTTTCTCGAGCTTGGCCAGCAGCGCGCTGGAGATGTCGATGTCCAGCGCGTTGGCGAAGGACAGGGCAAAGGCGAGGATGTCGGCCAACTCCTCGCCGATCTCCGCCAGAGCGGCCGGGTCGTGGCGGACCTCCGCCGCGTGGTCGCTGTGCACCCATTGGAAGTGCTCCATGAGCTCGGCGGCCTCGATGGCGATGGCGGCGGACAGGTTCTTGGGGTCGTGAAACTGCTCCCAGTTCCGGCGGTGGACGAAATCGGCGATCCGCCGGCGCAACTGGGCCACGGTGGTCTCGTTGTCGGTCATCGGATTCCTCCTTCTGCAATGGTTACTACCCCCGAAAACTCGAGGGTTTCACTTCCCCCGGAGCACCACCAGGCTATCACGGCCCCGATTCTCTGCCGAGGTCGGTTTATCCCAGCACCAGCCTCAGCCCGGCGATCACGAGCACCGCGGCGAGCCGCCTTGCTCCGTGCTTGCGTTAACCGCAATGCCGCCGCGACAGAATAGCCTTCCGAGGGAGAATCCACCAAGCTTGCCGAGGCACCGTTTGCCTCGTACACTGATGTCACCAGCGAGGAATAACCAACCCGACGGTTTTCTTTTCGCGAGAAACCCATGACGCGTTCCGCCAAGGCGGCAAGAAAACGAGACACGTCCGGCCTTGACGTGAAAACCGTCTGTAAGACATTGGAACAGCTCGCCACGCTGAAACTCGCCCAGAGTTGGGACAATGTCGGGCTGCTGGCCGGTGATACAAGGGCCGAAGTCAGGCGCCTGCTGCTGTGCATCGATCTGATGCCCGAGGTGGTGGACGAGGCGATCGCTGCCGAAGTGCAGATGATCGTGGCCTACCATCCGCCGATCTTCAAGGCGATCGCGCGGCTGGTGGAACCTGGCCCGACGCCCGAAGCGGCAGTGCACCGCTGCATCGCCCACGGCATCGCGGTGTACTCTCCGCACACCGCCCTGGACGCTGCCGAGGGCGGCACCAACGATGCCCTGGCTCAACTCTGCGAGTTGAAGGACGTGCAGCCGCTCGAATGGGCCGACGCCGGACCGACGGAATACAAGGTGGTGGTGTTCGTACCGCCCAAAGTTGCGGACCGTGTCGCGGAGGCCATGTTCGCCGCGGGGGCCGGGCGCATCGGCAACTATGAGAAGTGTAGCTTCCGTGTCCCCGGCAGCGGAACGTTTTTCGGCACCGAATCGACCCAGCCGGTCGTCGGCCAGGCCGGACGGCTCGAGCATGTCGCGGAAGTGCGGTTGGAGGCCGTGTGTCCGGTCCGGTGCCTGCCGGCGGTGGTCGAGAGCATGTGGCGCGAGCACCCCTACGAAGAGCCGGCGTTCGACATCTATCCGTTGAAGGGCCGGCCGGTGCGCGGGAACGGGCGAGTGGGTCGCCTGCCCAGGCCGGTCACGCTCGTGTCGCTGGCGCGGAGGCTCAAACGGGCGGTGGAGGCGGAGTGCGTGACCATGGTGGGCGATCCGCAGCGCCGGGTGGAGCGGGCGATCATTGCCGTGGGCGCGGCGGGTTCGTCCCCCTTCGCCGTACCACTTGGCCGACAGGACGTGATCATCACCGGCGAAATCCGCCATCACGACGCCCTGGCCATCCGGCGACGCGACTGCTCCGCCATCGCCCTGGGGCACTGGTCCAGTGAACGCCCCGTGCTGAACCGGCTGGCCGCCGAGCTGCGCACCCTGCTCCCGGGCGTGGCCGTGCAGATCAGCGCGCGCGACGGAGAACCGTTCCGCCGCGTGTGAGAAGAAGGCCCGCGGACTTAGGACGAAGGGGCCGGCCTATTTCAGGCGTTTGAGCAGTTCGCGGAGGAAGCCTTTGTAAACGCCGACGGGGATGGCGCTCAGGTCGGCGGGAGGGAGTTCGTCCACCATGAGTTCCTGGACGCGGCTCTTGGCCGCCGCCGGGTGGGTCCTGAGTTGACGAACGGCGGTGTCGGCCCGGTCCATGTCGGAGGCGGTCATCGCCGACAGAAACTCATTGACCAATTCGGGGATGTCCACCTCAAAATCGCGTGGTAAGGCGACGGCGCTGTCCCCGCCGATCATAGGCTCGCCCGTGTCGTACTTGGGCGTTTCCTCCTTATCGAGCGCGGTGACATAACGAAGGGCCTCCTCGCGCAGGCGGCGGTCTCGTTCTTCCTCTTCTGTGTCGAGGGGGGCTACCGGAATCTCCTCGATGTCCTCAGGAGGCGTGGGGATATAGACGCTTTCCTTGCAGTAAGGACACTTGCCGTGCCGCCCGCCAGAGGTGCCCCGGGCCCGGATCAACTTGCCGCACTTGGAACAGTGGAACTCAATGCCCATGAGAGGTCTCCCCAACGCGTCGTGCTCTGAGCAGCAATTTTATCGGCACCTCATGGAAAGGCAAACCGTCACGCATCCGGTTAAGCAGGTAACGCTGGTAATCCTGGGTGAGGGCCTGCGGGTCGTTAACGAACATCACGATGGTCGGCGGCTGAGCTGCGACCTGGGTGGCGTAGTAAATGCGCGGGCGTTTCGCCCCGCGTTTGGCGGCCGGACCGCGCTCGGCGAGGATAGCCGACAGGGCCGCGTTCAACTGGCCGGTGCCCAGGCGGATGCCGGCCTGCTTGAAGAGAGACCAGGCCACGTCCACCGCGGCATCGACGTTGTGATTCTCAGTGGCGGTGGTGAAGACCATGGGGGCGTAGTCCAGCTCGGGACAGACTTTGCTGAGATACGCGCCGTAATCGGCGGTGGAGGCGCGCCCCTTGGCCAGGTCCCACTTGTTGATCACCACCACGCACGGCTTGTACTCCGCCCGGACCAGGGCGGCGAGCTTCTTGTCCACCTGGGTGACCGGGGCGGGGGCGTCGATGAACAGCAGGACCACGTCGGCGCGGCGGATGGAGCGTTCCGCGCGGGTATAGCCGTAGTACTCGATGGCATCGGCCATCTTGCTCTTCTTACGCACGCCCGCGGTGTCGATGGCCACGAAAATGCGCCCGTCCTGCTCGAAGGTGACGTCGATGGCGTCGCGGGTGGTGCCGGGTTTCTCGCTGACGATGACCCGCTCCTCTCCGGCGAGGGCGTTGATGAAGGTGCTCTTGCCCGTGTTGCGCCTTCCGACCACCGCCAACTTCATGATGGGTTCTTCCGGCGGCCGGCCCGCCTGACCCGCCAGCCGCTCGGCGATCAAGGCGATCAAGTCGCTGCGCCCGAATCGCTGGACCGCCGAAAAGGGCAGGGGCTCGCCGTAACCCAACCGGGCGAACTCCGCGGCCGCCGGCTCCTGGACGGGTTCGTCCACCTTGTTGGCGATCAGCACCACGCGGTCGGCATACCTCCGCAACCGTTCGGCGACCTCGCGGTCCAACGGCATGATGCCGTCCTTGGCATCGACGACGAACAGGATCAAAGCGGCCTGTTCCACGGCGATGAAAATCTGGCGCTCGATGTGCGCGGTAAGTTGGTCCGGGTCCTCGACGCCGTATCCTCCCGTGTCCACCATCTCGAAGTAGAAGTCATCGCTGAGGCTGATGGTGTGGCTGACGCGATCGCGCGTGACCCCTGCGGTCGGCTCGACGATGCTCACCCGCCGTTTGGCCACGCAGTTGAGCAGCGAACTCTTGCCGACGTTGGGTCGGCCGACGATGGCCACCACGGGAAGCGCCATAAGCGTGATCCGTAACCGTTCACCCCGGCAACTCGGTTCCGCCACGAAGGCACAAAGACACGAAGATCAAAGGAGGATGGAGAAAGAAGAATGGAGAATCAAGCGTCGGCGTCCCTCCCGCATTCTCCATTCTCAATTCTCCATTTCCTGGTGCTTTCGTGCCTCAGCGGCCGAAACGGTTTCCGAATGCCGGTGTTCAAGTGCCGATCACCAGACGCACGAAGCGACGTTTGCCGCGCTGTAGGATTTGCCCGGACTGAATCCGCACGTTCCCCTGGGGGTCGGTGAGGACCTCTCCGTCCAGGCGAGCGCCCTTCTCCTTAATCAAACGGCGGGCGTCGCCCTTGGAGTCCGCGAAGCGGCAATGGACCAGCAGGTCCGCGGCGGAGATGACCCCGTCGGTGAGCCACACGGCCGGTACCACCACCTCGTCGATCTGGTCGGGCAAGCCGGTCCGGCCCGTGCCATGAATACGGAAGAACTCCTGCTCCGCGTTTTCGGCGGCGGCGGCGCCGTGATACTGCCCCACGAGGTCTTTGGCCAAGATGATTTTGGCATCGCGGGGATGCGTCCTGGCGGGATCGAGACATTCATTGATCCGCTCGACCGGCGCGCGGGTGAGCAACTCGAAGTAGTTGCGCATAACTTCGTCGGGGATACTCATCAGCTTTCCAAACATGTCCGAGGGCCCTTCGGCGACGCCCACGTAATTGCCCAGCGACTTGCTCATCTTCTCGCGCCCGTCGATCCCGACCAGGATGGGCATGATCATGACGATCTGGGGCGGTTGGCCGGCAAAGCGCTGGAAGTCACGGCCCATGAGGTTGTTGAAGGTCTGGTCGGTGCCGCCGAGCTCGATGTCGGCCTCGATCATGACGCTGTCCCGCGCCTGCATCAGGGGATAAAAGAGCTCGTGCAGATAGATTTCGACGCCCTCTTTCTGCCGCTTGGCGAAGGTGTCACGCTCGAGCATGCGCGCCACGGTGACTTTGGCAGCCAGGGTGATGATCTCCGAGAACGACAGGTCGGCGAGCCACTCGCTGTTCCGGCGAACCTCCAGCTTGGCCACGGAGGTATCGATGACTTTGCTGGCCTGGGCCAGATAAGTCTGGGCGTTGAGGTACACTTCCTCGTCATTGAGCAGGGGGCGGGATTTGGATCGGCCGGTGGGGTCGCCGATCATGGCGGTGTAGTCGCCGATGATCAGGACGCCCTTGTGCCCCAGGTCCTGAAAATCGCGCATCTTGCGCAGGACGACGGTGTGGCCCAGGGTCAGGTCCGGCGCGGTCGGGTCCATGCCCAGCTTGACCCGCAAGGGTTGGCCGGTCGCGGCGGAGCGTTCCAGGCGCGCTTTGAGCTCCTCGGCCGCGTAGATGGCTTCGCACCCGCGGGTCAGGAAAGCCAATTGTTCGTCGATGGTCCTGGTCGCCAAGGTCCGTCTCCTGAGCGTTCGAGATACGAATGCTACAGGTCGAAAGCAGCGCGATCAAGCCACCCCGGGAGCGTTTCAGCCTGCGGCGGCGAGACGAGTCCCAACCAAGCCGCCATCGTTCAACCGTCAGGATCAGCGCCATATCGGACGGCTGACACGCGAGTTGACCGGGGTGGAGGACTTCCCTGGGCTTCCAAGTACACTGTGGTGGGATCGGGGCATAATCCCACATAGCTATGAGTGAACATTTTCCACTTGAGTCTATTTCCCACCCATCGTATAATGTCGTTGGGTGCAGGAGATGAAGATGCCTGGATCCCGACAGAAAACCGTGGATAGTAAAGGTCGATTGGCTTTGGGGAAGCAGTACGCCCATCAGACCGTGCTCATCGAAGAAGTCGATGGCCTGGAAATCATTGTTACGCTGGCTTCGGTTGTCCCGAAGCGTGAGGCCTGGCTGTTGCGTAACCCCAAGGCCAATCAATCCCTGGACCGTGGGTTGGAACAGGCCCGAAACAGACAGTTTGGGGAAGGTCCTGATCTCGCTGCCGCCGCGGCGCTCGCTGAACAGCTCGAGGACGAATAGGTGCCCTTCTCAGCCGTTTGGACCCCAGAGGCGGTCGCCACCTTCAATGAACTGCAAGCGAAGGCGGAAACTTCATGGCGGGCCCGGAAAAAATCAACCAGAAGAAAACCCACGAAAGACGAAGGGCTGTTCAAGCAAGTCCGGAAGTGCGTCACGCTCTTGTCCGCCAACCCACGGCACCCAGGGCTACAGACGCACGCCTACCATTCCAAAATTCATCCCTACGACCCGAACAAGAAGGTGTTTGAGGCTTACGTTCAAAGCAAGACGCCGGGCGCCTACCGGCTGTTCTGGTGCTATGGACCGCAGCGGGACCAGATCACGATTTTGGCGATTACTCTACACCCCTGATACCCCGCCTTCGTCATCCTATGTCGGGGTCATCGAGATGTCGGTCTCACCCGCCGGCGGGGCCCATCAACCATTGCCAGACCAGGGTCTTGAGGTTGAACAAGGCGTGCAGGGCAATGGGGCCGATCAGCCCGCCGGAACGCTCGTACTGAAACCCCAGAATGACGCCGAACAATATCAGGGCGGGCACGACGTGCGGCTGGTTCGCGTGCGCCAGGCCAAAAAGCACGGCGGGCACGAGAACGGCGGCCCAACGCTTCCGTAACGCACGGAGCAGCATGGTCTGAATCATCCCCCGAAAGAAGCACTCCTCCGCCACCGGAGCCACCACCGCGGCGCCGATCCATAGGACTGCCGACGCCCACCGCGGCTCAGCGGAATCGCGCAAGGCCTCGATCACCCGATGCTCGGCAAACGGATAGGCCGGGTCGAACAGCAGAAAAAGCCGTTGGGTGACCTGCGCGACCAGTTCGCACAATCCCCCTGCCGCCAGAAGATACACCAAGGCCATGCCCAGCGACCGGATGGCCCCGCGCCGGCCCAAAAGGAAGCCGGGCACGCCGCCGCGAAAACAGCGGCTGGCCACCCACAGACAGCAACCCGCCCCGACCATTTGGGCAAGGCTGTTTGCCGTCAACTCGGCCGCCTTGGTCGCGGCGCTCCCGCCCAGTTGTCGGCGCAGGGCGTCGAAGAGCGTCGCCGCCAGCAGATGGCCCATCAGGGGCAACAGAACCATGACGGGGGTGATGCGGCTGCCCCGGACTTGGGCCCGGCGGAAGGGATCGGTCCCCTCGCATCGCCAGTGGAGCAGAGCGGCTACAACGGTGACCGCCAGTCCGAGGTACACGAGAGCGGCGACGGTCCGATCGAGCGTGCCGGAGGCCACGGCGAGGAGTGTATTGAGCATCGGTTCGCGCCTGACTAGACTGACTCGACGGTGCCCAGTGTATTGGACAAGATCGTCGAGACCAAGCGGCGGGAGTTGGAAGCCCAGCGGGCGGCGGTTCCCGAGGCTGAACTGACCAAGGCGGCCCGGGCGGCCCCGCCGCCGCGCGACTTCTTCGGCGCGGTCGTGCGCGCCGGCGAGATCAGCCTGATCGCCGAGATTAAGAAGGCCTCACCCTCCGCCGGGATCATCGTGGATCGATTCGACCCGGCGGCGATCGCTCGGACTTACCACGAGGCGGGAGCATCAGCCCTCAGTGTGCTGACCGATTGGACGTATTTCCAAGGGCGGCTCGAACACCTGGTTCAGGCCCGCGCAGCGTGCCCCGTGCCAGTCCTCCGGAAGGATTTCACGCTGGATGCGTACCACGTTTATGAAGCCCGCGCCGCCGGGGCGGACGCCGTGTTGCTCATCGCCGAGGTGCTGCCGCTCGATCGGATCGTGGAGTTGGCCGACTTGACCGGCGACTTGGGCATGACCGCGCTGATCGAAGCGCATGACCCCGATCTGCTGTTGAAGGTCGCCAAACGGATTCCCGAAATTCGCGGACGGGGGCTGCTGGGCATCAACAACCGGGATCTGGCTCAGCAGAAAACCGACCTCAACACCACCCTGCGGCTGGCTCCGCGGGTGAAGAACGTGGCGCCGTTGGTGTCGGAAAGCGGGATCAAGACCCGCGCGGACGTGCTCGCGGTGCAGCAAGCCGGCGTCGCCGCCGTCCTGGTCGGCGAGTCGATCCTCCGCGCGCCGGACATGGCTTGGCACATTCGGCATTTGTTGGCCCTCGCGGACTGATCGTGCGTGTCGGGTCTTGCAGAGAATCCGGAGTCACAAAACTCGTCGTAGACGTGGAATCTCAGGCACATCGTTCACCTCGAAAAGATGAAGGGATATAATACGGTGAATAGGTCGCTGGGTTACGAAAACCTGACGATCATCACTCCTCGGGAGGTCGGCCATGCCGCAGACGAAGAAAATTGAGAAAACCTTTGATTGCGTGGAGTTCAAGCGACGCGTGCAGTCCGAGATCTACGACGACATCAAAGGGATGACCTTCGAGCAGGAGCAGGCGTACTTCGAACGCCGGGCCAGCACCGGGAAGCTGGGCGAATGGTGGAAGCGGATCAAGGCCGCCAGCCAACTCGCGCAACGGTAAGATAGACCTCGCCGCGTCAGTCACGCACGCGCGCCGGCAGGATCACCATGGTCAGGCCGGACCACTGGAGGCGCCGCTGCAACGCGAACGCCGTATCATTGTGCAACAGACGCTGATACCAGGCGTCCCGACGGAAGATCAGTTGTCCCGCGAAGAACGTGACCCTGGGGAATTCCCGGGCGACCTCGTTGCAGAGTTTCTCGGCTTCGTCCACGGCGTCGGTGCCGATGGCCATCCGGTGGGCGGCAGGGACGCCCAGTTTCCGGGCCAGCTCCACGTAGCGCCCGAGCGTTTGCTCGGTGGTTTCCCGCAGGTCCGGGACCGCACGCTCGCCCTTGAATCCGCCGGAATCAATCACTCCGACCGAAAGGAAGACCAGGTTCTTAAAGAAGCCGGGAAAGGCGCGGAAAATGTTCAACATGGAATGGATGCCGATACCGCTGTAGCCGCCCACCAGCAGGGCAGCCGTGGGCAGGCCGGGATCGGGCGGACCGGAGGCCGGCGTCACCGCCACGGGCGGCACCCGCTCCAGTTCGACGTAAAGAGCCGCGAGCTTGGATGCCACCGTGCGGTAATGACGGCGGATCACGAAGCACAGGACGATCACGGCCCCGGTGACCAGCAGGGTCAGCCATCCGCCTTCCCGGAACTTCGACAAGACGGTCATGACCAGGATCGTGCCACAGAAGAGTAATCCGGCAAGGAAAAGAACGCCGCGCCGTTTCCAATGCGGCTGCCCCGCCCGGACCCCCAGCCAGAGGCGGGCCATGGCCGCCATGGAAAGCGAGAAGGTCAGGAAGACGTTGATGCTGTACATGACCACGAGGCGCCGGACGTCGCCGTGGGTGTAAAGGAGGGCGGCCAAGGAGGCGCCCCCCATGAGTTGCACGCCGTTGGCGGTGGTCAGCCGCTCGGACAGGGCGGCAAAGCGGCGTGGCACCCAGGAATCCACGGCCATGTTGGCCAGCACCCGCGGCCCATCGATGAAACCGGTTTGCGCGCCGACCACGAGCAGGGCCCCTTCCGCAAACAACGTGAGCACCACGAAGGTGTGACCCAGCGACAGTCCGCCGGCGATATGCTCCGCGAGCACGGCGTTCATGGTCTTGCCCGGCAGAGGCGTCACCCCCCACAGCAGATAACAGACGAGCAGACCGGAGGCGGTAAACGCCAGCGAGATCGCCATGTAGAGCATGGTGCGTTGCCCGGTATGGACCCGTGGTTCCCGCATGAGGGGTAGTCCGTTCGACACGGCTTCCAGACCGGTATAGGTCCCGCCGCCCATGGAGTAGGCGTGAATAAAGAGCAAGAACATTCCCCCGGCACCGAGGGTGGTCAGTCCGCCGCGGAAACCGGCCCCCACCTGGCGGGCCGTGGACGCAACTTCGGGCAGGCGGGCCGCGATCCCTCCGACGAGCAGGAGCACGTGGGTGCCGACAAAAAGAAGGAAGATCGGAGCGAGCACGAGAACGGACTCGCGTACGCCCCGGATGTTGAGCGCGATC
Organism: Phycisphaerae bacterium; assembly: GCA_041480905.1. Lineage (GTDB taxonomy): Bacteria > Planctomycetota > Phycisphaerae > UBA1845 > UBA1845 > JAAEQG01. The sequence goes on along the minus strand of JBGPAW010000067.1, from coordinate 1,272 downwards.
AACGTGAGAATGAGAAACATCTCCAGGGGGAGTTTGATTCCGTGCCAGGGGGCGGGCAATAAGCTGAACAGCGCGTCTCCGGCGGCGGCGATGGAGACGGTGATGGTCAACATGTAATCCACCAGCAGGGCGCAGCCTGACACCACCCCCGCCCGCTCTCCCAGCAGCTTGGTCGCCACCACATAGCCCCCGCCGCCTTGCGGAAACTCCTCGATGATCCGGCTGTAGGCGGAGGAGATGAGGAGCACGGTGGCGGTCGTGAGCCCGGCCAGACCGACGGCCAGATAGGTCTGCTCCCCCAGGGTGCGGAAAGCTTCATCAGGTCCGTAAGACGAGGAGGAGAGCCCGTCGGCTCCCAACCCGATCCAGGCCAGAAGCGGCACGAGCGAGAGCCGATGGAACAGGGACCGATCCCCCAGATCACGCGGCCGTCCGAAGAGGACGCGCTTCACTCGTTCCGAAAAGGAGGTCTCGTCCTGGGGGGAGGACATCGGGCCGTAATTCTAAGTTCTTACGCAGGGCTGTCCAGCGTTAGCGTGCGGGTCCGCGCCCCCTTCTGTTAAAGTGAATTCTTCAGATGGCTTGGAACGAAGCGTAAGGCGCCACAAAAAACCGGCGAAGCCTTCGTCGCTCCGCCGGTCTGATGAGTTGCTTGGTCGTTTCGTCTTCGGTGATGCGCCTGTGACGAACTAGCGACGCCGTAGCAGCAACACCGCCCCACATCCCATCAGCAGCATGGTGGCCGGCTCAGGGACCGGAGTGGGATACAGCATCACGCCGAAGAACGAAAGGTGGTCCGGGTTGTCGGTGTACACCTGGAAAGTGGCGTTCTCGCCGGGCAACACTGGATCCGAGTAGAAGAACAAATCTATCATCGCTCCCACGGACACGTTGTCGATTACCCAGGTCAGCGGGCTCTGGCTGCTGGTCGGCTGGTAGGGAGGATAGTCGATGAAACCAACGTTGGAGATATCCTGCCCGCCCATGGGATCATAAATCTGGAAGTGGAAATCACCCCACGGCTGATTTCCCGAGTTGGTCACGTTGAGGTAGACCCAGCCCTTGAACGGGGCTACATCATTGTGCACAAAGTCTTGCGGAGTGAAATCGCTGAAGCTCGTGGTGATGTAGGCGTCGTCAGCTCGCGCTGGCGCGACCGGGCCCAGCATCGAAAGACCGCAAACAAGCAATGCACTGGTTAGAACTGCAGCAAGAGAGCGCATCTGTCTCCTCCTTCTTGAAGTTCCCATCCTTCACACGGGTCGCATCCCG
>JBGPAW010000066.1:0-12784 GCA_041480905.1 Phycisphaerae bacterium | reverse complement strand
CTCGAAGAACATGTGCTCGGTGCGGCACAGCCCGATGCCTTCGGCGCCCATCTCCAGCGCCTTGGCGGCGTCGCCCGTGGTGTCGGCGTTGCTGCGCACCCGCAAACGGCGAACCTCATCGCACCAACCCAGCAGGGTGACGAATTCCGCCGGAACTTGGGGCCGGACCAGCGGCATCTCGCCTTGGAAGACGCGGCCGTTGGATCCGTCCAGGGTGATGGGTTCTCCCTCGCGGATAGTGGTGCCGTTGAGCGAGAGGGTCCGGGCCGGCGTGTCGATGACGAGTTGTTCGCACCCGACGATGCAACACTTGCCCCACCCGCGGGCGACCACGGCGGCGTGGGAGGTTTTGCCGCCGGTCGCGGTGAGAATGCCCACCGCGGCGTGCATGCCGCCGACATCTTCAGGAGAGGTCTCCTTACGGACCAGCACGACCTTCTCGCCGCGGGCGGCACGGGCTTCCGCCTCCGCGGCCGTGAACACCACCTGCCCGCACGCGGCCCCGGGCACCGCGTTGATCCCCTCCCCGATCTTACGCCGCTCCAGTTCCGTCGGGCTGATGGCCGGGTCGATCACCAGGTAGAACAAACGCTCCACGTCCTCCGAGGCGACGTGGGCGATGGCTTCGGCCTTGGTGAGAATGGGCTTGGCGGCCAGGGCGGCGTACGCTTTCGGCAGGTACTTCATCTTGACCAGGCGTTGGGCCTCCTCGGCGGTCAGCAACGGTTTGGTGGCCTGGTCCACCGCGATTCGGAAAGTAGCCTCCGGAGAACGCTTCCCGGTGCGGCACTGGAGCATGTACAGTTGGCCCCGCTCGATGGTGAACTCCAGATCCTGCATGTCGCGGTAGTGCAGCTCGAGAATGGCCCGGACGGCTTCGAGTTGGACGTAAATATCGGGCATGAGGTGTTGCAGTTCGCTGAGCCTGAGCGGCGTCCGGACGCCGGCCACCACGTCTTCCCCCTGGGCGTTGATCAGCAGATCGCCGTAAAACTGGTTCGCGCCGGTGGAGGGATCGCGCGTGAAGCACACCCCCGTACCGCTGTCGTCCCCCATGTTCCCGAAGACCATCTGCTGGACGTTGACCGCCGTGCCTTCCAGTCCGGTAATGTTCTCCACCTTGCGGTAGGTTACGGCCTTTTCCGCCAGCCAACTCTCGAACACCGCATTAATGGCCCCCGCCAATTGAACATAGGGCTCCTGCGGAAACTCGCTCCCCACCTCCGTCCGGTAGATCTCCTTGAACTGGGCGAGGACATGCTCCAACTCGTACTCATTAACCTCGGTGTCCTGCACTTTCTCGTGGGGCGGCTTGTTGATCCGAATACGGGTCTGTTGGTTCTTGATCTGCGCGAAGGCCTCGTCGAACTTGTGCCGGTTGATCCCCACCGCCGTCGAGCCGTACATCATGATCAGCCGGCGATAGGCGTCGAGGGCAAAACGGCGATGACCCGACTGTCGGGCCAACCCCTCCACCGACCGGTCGGTCAGCCCCAGGTTGAGGATGGTTTCCATCATCCCCGGCATGGAGACGGCCGCGCCCGAGCGGACCGAGACCAGCAGCGGGTCCTCAGGATCGCCTAGTTTCTTCCGGCACACGGCTTCAAGCTGCTTGAGGCCGGCCTTGACCTGCGCCTCCAGCCCGTCGGGCCAACGTTTATTGTGGCGCAGATATTGCGCACAGCAATCCGTGGTGATGGTAAATCCGGCGGGGACCGGCAGGCCGATGCTGGTCATTTCGGCCAGCCCCGCCCCTTTTCCGCCGAGGAGTGCTTTCTGTGTCCCCTTTCCCTCCGCCTTGCCCTTCCCCCAGGAATAAACCCATTGGGGCGTCTTGATCATCGCTACGCTCTCCACCATGCGAGGTGCGGTCAGCTTCGATTCCAAGCGGGTCACTATAGAGCCGGCTGTCGAACTGTCAACGCGGCCCGAGGCCGGCTTGATTGCCGTAGGTGGGGGCAGTAAGATTTTAAGGAGGTAATATGGCACGACGACGGCAAAAAATCGGTGAAATCCTGGTCGGTTGGGGGGTGGTCCGGCAGGAGGCGCTGAGCGACGCCCTCAAGTACGCCTCGGAAAACGGGCGGCGCGTGGGCGAGGCCCTGATCGAGCTGGAACTCTGCAAGGAAGAGGATGTCACCAAGGCCCTGGCCACTCAGTTCGGACTGGAATACATCGATCTGGACCGCAACATCATCCCCCACAGCGCCATGGATCTGATCCCCGCCGACCTGATCAAGCGGCATATGGTCTTGCCCGTGGAACGCGAGGGGGGGCGCCTCAAGGTGGTCATCACCGATCCGCTGGACCTGGAGACCCTGGACCTGCTGCGTTTTCGGCTGAACACCGAGATCGTGCCCCTTCTGGCTCCCGCCTCGAAGGTCAAGGATTACATCAATCGCTTCGTGGACACCCCCGGCGACGAATTATCCCAGACCATGAAGAGCATCGACCAAGCCGGCACGGATCGCGACGAGGAAGGGGCCGACGCCCTCATCGACGGCGAAGATAGCGAAGCCCCTATCATCCGCCTGATCAACCTACTCATCGGGGAGGCGGTGCGCTCGCGGGCCAGCGACATCCACGTCGAGCCGATGGCCGACCGCGTCCGCGTCCGGTATCGCATCGACGGCGTCTGCCTGGTCCGCGACGACATCCCCAAGAACATGCAGAGCGCCGTCACCACCCGCCTGAAGATTATGGCCGGCGTCGACATCGCCGAGCGCCGGCTCCCCCAGGACGGACGCATCAAGATGAAGATCGGCGGGGAGCCGATCGACTTCCGCGTGAGTTCCTGCCCCGCCTACCACGGGGAGAGCATCGTGCTGCGTATTCTCCGCCCCGAATCCGCCAGCGTCGGCATCGAGAAGCTGGGTTTCGAGCACGACAGTTACGAACAGTTCCAACGGATCATTCGCCGGCCCAACGGTATTTTTCTGGTCACCGGCCCCACCGGTTCGGGAAAGACCACCACGCTGTACGCCGCGCTTCAGGAACTGAACCGCCCGGACAAGAAGATCATCACCGCGGAAGACCCGGTGGAGTACAACTTCACCGGCATGAACCAGTGCCAGGTCAAGGAGGAGATCGGGTTGACCTTCGCCCGCATCTTGCGGGCCATGTTGCGGCAGGCGCCCAACATCATCCTGGTGGGCGAGATTCGGGACCGCGAGGTGGGCGACGTGGCCATCCAGGCCGCCCTCACCGGCCACCTGGTCTTCAGCACCTTGCACACCAACGACGCTCCGTCGGCCATCGCCCGCCTCATCGACATGGGCATCAAGCCGTTCCTGGTGGCCAGTTCGATCCAGGCCATCATGGCCCAACGGCTGATTCGCGTGATCTGCAAGGAGTGTAAGACGGAAGATCCCACGCCGGACCGTTTCACCTTGCGGATGCTGGGGTTTACCGACGAGCAACTCGCCGGGCAGAAGCTTTACAAAGGCGCGGGGTGCAGCCGCTGCAACAAAACCGGGTACCGCGGACGGCTGGGCATCTTCGAGATGTTGCAGATGAACGCCGAGATGCGCGAATTGGCCTTCAATCGGGCCCCGACCAATCTGTTGCGCAAAGCGGCGATCGCCTCCGGCATGCGCACCCTGTTGGAGGACGCCAAAATCAAGATCCTGCGCGGGATCACTACCGCGGACGAGGTGGCGAGCATTACCCAGGCCGAAGGTCTGGTGGCGGCGCAGACCGAGTGAGGAATGAGGCAATACGTCGCGATGTCGAGGAATGGAAACTCGGAACTTTGAACTCGGAACCCCTTTGGCGGATAGCTGAAAGCTGATAGCTGCTATGGGTAGCCTACACATTGATCGGTTGTTGGAGACGGTGATTAAGCAAAACGCGTCGGACTTGCACATCACGGTGGGCCGTCCGCCGATCATCCGCCTCGACGGTCACCTGCGGAACCTGGAGACCAAGGTCCTCACCCCCGAGGACACCACCGGGTTGATGAAGTCCATCACCCCCGACCGCAACCAGCAGGAACTCCAGGAGGAAGGCGGGACCGACTTCGGCTTCGCCTTCGGCGACCAGGGTCGCTTCCGCGTGGCGGTGTTCCGACAGAAGGGCAGCCTGGCCATGGTGCTGCGGCTGATTCCGTACAAGTTCCTGACCTTCGACGAGATCGGTCTGCCCAAGATCGTCGCGGCCTTGTGCCGCCGGCCGCGCGGTCTGTTCCTGGTGACCGGTCCCACCGGCTCGGGCAAGACCACCACGCTGGCCTCGATGCTCAACTACATCAACAAGAATTTCGACCGCCACATCGTGACCGTCGAGGACCCCATCGAGTATTACCACAACCACAAGGTGGCCATCGTCAACCAACGGGAAGTGGGCGTGGACGTGCCCAGCTTCTCCGAGGCCCTGCGCCGCGTCCTGCGGCAGGACCCCGACGTGATTCTGGTGGGTGAGTTGCGCGACCTGGAGACGATCGAGGCCGCCATCCGCGCCGCCGAGACTGGACACCTGGTCTTCAGCACCGTGCACACCACCGGGTGCCAGGGCACCATCAACCGCCTGGTGGACGCCTTCCCCCACGAGCAGCAGGAGCAGATCCGCGTGCAGTTGTCCACCAACCTGATCGCCGTGCTCTCCCAGGCCCTCATGCCCCGCATTCCCAAGGGCATGATCGCCGCTTACGAGTTCATGGTGGTGACGCCGGCCATCAGCAACCTCATCCGGGAGAACAAGACCTTCCGGATCGACTCGAGCATCCAGACCGGCAAGAAGTTCGGCATGCAGCTTCTGGACGAGCACCTGTTCGCCCACTATGAACACGGCTTGGTCACCGAAGCCGACGCCATCGACCGCAGCCGCAATGCCGGGCAATTACAGGACAAGATTGAGGCCCACAAACGTGGGCTGCAACTTAAGGAATTGGCCGGCGAGGGCAAGGAGGAAGACGCCGCAGTGCTGCGGACGACCTAGCGTAGTGCCTCAGTGAAACCGCAGCTTATCCGAACCGCGACCGTCAGGGAGCGGCGTGACTTGGCGGCGTGCTGGACCGCGCCCTGACGGTGGGTGGCCCACCTCCTTTGGAGGTGAGGGAGTAACGCCGGATGTCAGACAAGCCCAAGATGCCGTCCCCCGAGGTTCGCCGTGCGGCGGCGCCTGACGAGAAGCCCAAGATGCCGCCCATCGAGCAGTTGCGCGGGCGGCAGCTCGGTCGGATTCTCATCAAGATGGGCCGCATCCGGCGGGCCGAGGTCCACGAGGCGTTGGAAATCCAAAAGCAACGCCGCGGGCCCATCGGACAGATTCTGGTCGAGCTGGGGCACATCACCGAGGAGGACCTCAATCTCGCCCTGGGCGCCCAGGTCGGCATGGAGTACGTCGACCTTAACGCCATCGACATTCCTAAGGAAGTGATCAACCTGGTGCCGGCCCAGATGGCCAACACCTACCAGGTCTGCCCCTTCGACTACGATCCTGCCCGTCACCGGATCTCGCTGGCCTTGGCCAGCCCCGACAACTTCCAGGCCACCGACGACCTCAAGACCCTGCTGGGGTTGGAGGTCAAGGCCGCCATCGCCACGCCCGATGCCCTCCGTGCCGCCATCGCCCGCTGCTACCCGGAGGATGCCGAGGATTCCATTCAGGACCTCATCGACGAGATCGCCAGTGACGAGACCCTGGCGCAATACGAAGGACGCGGCGAATCCATCGACTTGGCGGAACTCAAGGAGATGATCGAGGCCAACCCGGTCAAGAAGCTCCTCAATCTCGTCCTTCTCCAGGCCATCCGCGACAAATCCAGCGACATCCACTTCGAGCCCTTCGAGGACGAGTTCAAGATGCGCTACCGCATCGACGGAGTGCTCTATGAGATGGTCCCCCCGCCCCGCCACGTGGCCATGGCCATCGCCTCGCGTATCAAAGTCATGGCCAACTTGGACATCGCCGAGCGCCGCCTGCCCCAGGACGGGCGCATCGAGCTGACCCTCGGGAAGAATCCCATCGACCTGCGCGTCGCCGTGCTGCCCACCATGTTCGGCGAGAGCGTCGTCATGCGCGTACTGGACCGCACCACCGTCTCGCTCGACCTGGACAAGCTCGGCATGCGCGACGACGATCTGGTCGCCTTTCGCCAGGTGATGCGCAAGCCCAACGGCATCGTGATCAACACCGGTCCCACCGGGTCGGGAAAAACCACCACGCTCTACGCGGCCCTGCGCGAGCTCAACAGCACCGAGGTGAAGATCCTCACCACCGAAGACCCCGTCGAATACGACATCGACGGACTGGTCCAGGTCCAAATCCGTCCGGACATCGGGCTCACCTTCGCCCGGGCCCTGCGCAGCTTCCTGCGTCAGGATCCGGACATCATCCTGGTCGGCGAAATCCGCGACCTGGAGACCGCCCAAATCGCGGTCCAGGCTTCGTTGACCGGACACCTGGTATTCTCCACCCTTCATACGAACGATGCGCCGTCGTCCATCGCGCGTTTGCTGGACCTGGGCATGGAGCCGTTCCTGCTTACAGCCACACTTGAGGCCATCGTGGCCCAACGCTTGGTCCGGCGGATTTGTCGCGTTTGTAAGACGGAGTTCAAGCCCACCGAGGAACTCCTCATGGAGTTGGGTTTGACTCCCGAGGAGGTGGGCGACCGCCCCCTTTACTACGGTAAAGGGTGCGAGAATTGTAACAACACCGGGTACCGCGGACGAATTGCTATCTACGAGATCATGGCCATCAATGACCGCCTGCGGGAACTGGTGATGCGACATGCGTCGGCGGCCCTGTTGCGTAACGAAGCCGTCAAATCCGGCATGCGCCCGTTGCGGGAGAGCGGGTTGTTGGCCATTTACGATGGGATCACCACCATTGAAGAAGTGGTCAAGCAAACCATTGTGGAGGAGTGATGCGGGTCCCAACCAGTGAGGCGCGCCCATGGCTACGTTCATGTATGAGGCGATGAATCGGGAGGGACAGCAGGTCAAAGCTGAGGTCGAGGCCCTGTCCAGTGAGGATGCCCTCTCCAAGATTCGCAACCTCGGGCTGTTCCCCACGCGCATCCGCGAGAAGGGGGGCAAGAAGAAACCCGCCGCCGGCAAAGGCGCCGTCAAGAAGAAGAAAGGCATCACCCTCGCCTTCGGGAGGGTCAAGCAGAAGCTCATCGTGCAGTTCACCCGCCAGCTCTCGACGCTCCAGGACGCCGGCCTGCCCATCCTGCGCAGCCTGCAAATCCTCCAGGAACAGCAAAGGCCCGGCCTGCTGCGGAACATCCTCCGCGACGTGGCCGAGGACGTGGAGGGCGGCTCGACGCTTTCCGAGGCCTTCGCCAAGCACCCCAAGGCCTTCAACCGGCTCTACGTGAACATGGTCGCCGCCGGCGAGACGGGCGGCGTGCTCGACACCATCTTGCAGCGCCTGGCCGAGTTCATGGAGAAGGCCCAGCGGCTCAAACGGAAAGTGACCGGCGCGATGGTCTATCCCGTCTGCGTCATCAGTTTTGCCTGTTGCATCGTCGCCGGCATCATGATCGTCGTCGTGCCCAAGTTCCGGGACATCTTCAGGGACTTCAACACCAAGTTACCTGCCGTCACGGAGACGCTCATCGGGTTGGCCAGCTGGTTCGCCCACGGTTCTCCGCCGGGCTGGGCCGTCTTCTTGCTCACCCCCATCGCCCTCTACCTGGGGTTAAAGCTGATCCGCCAATCCAAGGGGGGGCGGTACGTGGTGGACATGGGGAGTCTGAAAATCCCCGTGATCGGACAGATCCTGGAGAAAACCTCGGTGGCCCGGTTCACCCGGACGCTGGGCACGCTCATCAGCGCCGGCGTGCCCATTCTCGAAGCCATCAACATCACCAAGGAAACCTCGGGCAACGAGGTCTACGCCCGGGCTTTGGGCATGGTACACGACGCCATCCGCGAGGGCGACAGCTTCGCCAACCCGCTGCGCAGCTCGAAGGTGACCGACGCCATTGTCGTCAACATGATCGACGTCGGCGAGGAGACCGGCGACCTCGACAAGATGCTTATGAAAGTCGCCGACAACTACGACGAAGAGGTGGACACCCTGGTCAGCAGTCTGGTGTCGCTGCTCGAGCCGATTCTGGTGGTTTTCCTGGGCACCATCGTCGGGTTCATCGTCATCGCGCTGTTCCTGCCGTTGGTGTCGTTGATCGACTCGGTTTCGGGTGGCAAGTAATCCGAATGCTCCGCCACGGAGTACGGAGAGAGGGATTGAAAATGGAAAATGGAATACTGATAATGAAGGACCGAGGACGAGGAACGTTCGCGGAGAAACTCTCCTGGCCTGAGCGGCCCTCTTCATTCCCCACTCCCCGTTCTCCATTCTCCATTCTCCATTCTCCATTCCGCACCGCGTTCAGCCTGGTGGAGCTGCTCGTCGTCGTCGGGATCATCGCTCTGCTCATCAGCATCCTGGTCCCGTCGCTGTCCGGCGTCCGCACCAGCGCCAAGTCCGTGGCCACCAAATCGCAGATCACCGGCCTGAGCACCGCCCTCGACGCTTATAAGCAGGAGTCCGGCCTGGGCGGCTCATATCCGCCTTCCAAGTCGGATGACAATCCGTCCGTGACTCCCCCCTCTGACAAGATTAAAGACCCCTTCTCCACGAGTCTGACGGATCTCAACCATACGACGGGTGCCAGCCTGCTGGTCTACGCACTCAACGGTGCCGACGGGTTGGGAACTCCAGGCTTCCCCGACCTAAGCAACGATGGCCAACCCGGCAGCAACAACAAGTGGTCCGACGACACCAGCAGGAAGGACACCAGCCCATACGGCGCCTACGCGATCGGCGCCAGCGGCAGCCCGCAGGAGGGGAACCCGCTACTCCCGCGGTACGGTCCGTATGCCAATAGCGATCCGTTGATCAAGAGCATCAAATCGATCAAGGAACTGCTGGACAACCAAGTTTACCAAGCCCCCATCCCAGCCTGGAATGACCCCGATTACAAACATAAAGTATTCACGGACTCGTTCAAGTTCCCAATTCTGTACTATCGAGCCCGCTCGGGCGCCAGGGCCTTGGTCCCCCCCACCGGCGGCACCATTCCAGGAATCTACGATCCGTCCGACAATCTGGCTATCACCGGCAAGACGTTGCAGAACGGCGGTGTCGATCCCTCATCCCCGGGTCTGTACCGACCGGGCGGGGGCCAAACCAACGGCCACTGGCTGGGGTACGTCGTGGGAAACGACACCTCCAGGCCCCCGTTCCCCAATCTCGACGACACCCCCTATGCTAACTCGTTCGAGCGCCTCGTCTGGGACAAGACCGTGACGGCCCGGCCCACGCCGGTGAACAAGGACACTTTTCTGCTGATCAGCGCCGGTCCGGACGGCCGCTACGGAACCGCCGACGACATCGCCAACTTCGAGCGGAGATAGGGGGTGGTCGGCGTGCGGGCATTCATTCCAAGAGGCGAACGCATACCCCAAAGCGGAGCAGGTTTTCGCCCGAGTGGAGCCGGCCGAGCCGCGAGCCGATCGTGGCACCCGACGGACCCATCCCCCGAACCTCTGAGCCTTTTGCGCCTTTTCGCGGCGGTTCAATCGCGCCTGGCCACGAAAAGGCACACAAAGCCCAAAAGAGTTCCTGCCCAAGAACGGGGGACGAGCCGCGGGGGCAAATTTCGTTCCGACTCAGGTGTTCAGCCCCTGAATGGGAGCGACGGAAACCTCAGCCCCGGAGGGGCGAAAGAACCGAGCTCTTTGGGGGATTCTTCTGCCGCCCCTCCGCGGCTTAATCGCTCGAGGCGACATTTACCCAGGGCTGGCGCCCTGGGCTACCGACTACCGCCCCGGACCCTTGACACTGTGTGTCAAGGGCTGACGGGGCTGAGTGACGCACGATCTTCTACGTGGGGCGCGCGCGTCGGTCCCGACCCGCGCGTGTCCGCGCCACCCGCCCGGAGAGTGCAAAGTCCAAAGTCGAAGGTCCGAACTTCCGACGTTTCTGCCGCAATCCGCAATCCGCAATCCGCAATCTCAGCCTTCTCCCTCGTCGAGTTGCTGGTGGTCCTCGCCGTGATCCTGATCCTCGTCGGAGCGCTCGTCACCGTGGGGCGCTCGCGGATCGCCGCGGCCAAGAAAAGCGAAACGCAAGGGATGCTCCAAACCCTGCAACTGGCCGCCCAACAATTTGCGGAAGAAAAGCCCTTAAGTAAGGTCAAAGGTTACCGCCTCCGTTACGGCGACTACCCGCCCGACGAACTCGATGGCTTTGTGGGGGACGAGGACTGGGGCATCCCGGGCTCAACGAGCAAGATCTCCCAGAATCACCTGAACATCAACAAGGACAGCCTGAAAAACGTGCGCAACGGCGACATCAAGGCTTTCGCACTGGCTGTACGCTCGTACAATCAGACCGGGGCGGCCATCCTCGATCGCATCCAGCCGAAATACCGCGCTCCGGCCCACAAAGGCGCCGACGGTATGCCCGACGAGTACCTGGATCGCAACGGCGACGGCCAGTTCACCGCCGGCCAAGACGAACCGCTGGATTACTTCATCGACACCTGGGGCACGCCCGTCGCCTATTTCGCCACCGCCGATACTAGGACGGACTCCGCGGGCAACCCCATTCCTTCACAATGGGACAACCCCCCGAACGTGGAGAACCCGGGCAACCGTGTGCGGACCTGTCAGGCGCTGCGCAGCTTGAGCAACGACACCCCGGTGTTCGTCTCCTACGGCCCCGACGCGCCGGAGCAGTTCTCCGAAGACTTCCGAGTCAATGGCTTCTGGCCCGACCTGATCTATGACTTCAACGAGGGTCCAGCGAACGTGGACCAGCGCATCGAGCACCCGATGAATCAGGACAACATCTACTCCAACGAGACGGTCCGGGAAAAGATTCTCCAGGTCAGTTTCACCCAAGGTGTGCTCCAAGGAGGCGGATGATGAGGCCCGGACCGTGCCACATTTCGATCCTACGGGCCTTCGCCTCGGGAGGGCCAGGCCACCGCGGTAAATACCTTGCCGCGGAGTCGTGGCCGCGGACGTGCCGTAGGCACGGCGTGACAATAGCCCAGCGATTCATCGCTGGGACAGCGCGGGGCTATTCTCAATTGTCCCTGCGGGGCACGTTTACGGCGGGAGGGCGAGGCTCCTGCCGAGCCAGCCCCCCGGGTTCTAGTTTGGTTGGTCACGATGATCGTATCTCATCCGAACCGCGACCGTCAGGGAGCGGACACCGTCCAGCTCAGGATGGTCGCTTCCTTATGGGCGCGGTTCGGATCACAAAAGACGCACCGCTTCTGACTAACCACACCCGCATGCTTCGTGCGTTTGGCCGCGTCGCGTGCCAGCCCCGGCAGGGGCGACATTGGGTAGCCAGGGGCGCTAGCCCCTGGGGACCGCTCCGCCCCGCCTTCACCCTGGTCGAGATGCTCACCGTGGTGGTCATCATCGGGCTGATCTTGGCCATGGTCCTGCCGGGTTTCAGCGGCATGTGGGAGGAGCGCAAGCTGGCCCAAGCGGAGACCACGCTGCTCGGCGTGCTGACCTCCACCCGGGCCAAGGCCCTGCGCGGGTCCGAACAAGGTTTGTTCTTCTACGTCGATCCGGTCTCGGGCCGCCAGATGATCGTCCCGATCGCGCCCGACCCGCCCAATGCCGATCCGGAGAGCCTGGAATACAAGAGGGACTGCGATGGGAAAATCTCCGCACAAGGATCGATCACCGATTGCATCACTGACCTGATGGCCCAGGACCGCTTCCTGGTGGTGGAAGGCGACGTGTACGAGTTGCCCCAACCGTTCCGCGTGGTTCCCCGTGAGGTCGTCGAGTTGGACAAGGATGCCAACCCGCTCTGGTCCGACGCGGACTTGGCGCTGAACGATTTCAACAAGGCTCCGGCCGGCGGATGGCCTCAAGCCCATCCTTGGCCTCACCACCGCAACTTCTTCACCGTCATCTTTGGCCCCGACGGCAAGCTCATCCCCGGGCGAGACGTGCTCATCCGCGACCCGGCGCTGAGCAAGACCAGCAGCCCCACACCGAAGTTCGTGACCGGGTATCGCACGAAGCTCAGGGTCAGCGTTCAGGACGGTGGTCAGAACGTTGACGTCAATGAGTACTATAAGTACGATCCCGCCACCCACACGGAGACCATCGAGCCGCTGGATACCTCGGGAAACCGCACCCTCTACGACATTATCGTCGAATTGGCTTCCGGCGGGGCGCCCTCCCCCAACGCGATCAATTTCCTCAGCGTCGACGGCGTCCTCCTTTACGACGACAAGGCGTTGGCGGACGTGCCCTTCCAACTCGGCCAGACGTTCAAGCGGCAGTACCTGCTCGAGAACGGTCGACCGCTCTACATCAGCCGTTTGACCGGCGAGGTGCTGGAAGGCCCCAAGGGAGAGAACCAATGAACCGATGGCCGATTGCGGATTGCCCCATCCGAACCGCGACCGTAAGGGAGCGGAAAGAGGCACGGGCTGTCCCGGTGCGCCGGCGTGGATTGCTGATTGGAAGAGGGGCACACCGCGCTTCTGCTCAATCCGCAATTGTTCCGCTCCCTGACGGTCGCGGTTCGGAATCTGCGTTTTCGCTGGCCGAGCTGATGATTGCCATCGCCATCCTGGGTATCGGGCTGCTGGTCGTCGCCGCCATGTTTCCCATCGCCTGGGGCAAGGCCCGCGACCTCTCGCAGCATACCGCCGCCGTGTCCTGTGCCGAGACCGCCGCGATGACCGTCAAGCTGACCGCGCGCGTGGATAGCGCCGCCCCCTGCCGGAATTACACCAGCTTCGCCGGTGATCTCGTCGTCGAAACCAGCGCCAACCTGGGTCCCTCGT
>JBGPAW010000065.1:0-12924 GCA_041480905.1 Phycisphaerae bacterium | reverse complement strand
GCTAGAATCTCGTCGAGGCGCTGAAGCTGGACCAGGCCGATGGCGCAGTTGATATCGCTCAGGCGGAAGTTGTAGCCCAGGCGTTCGTGGGCCAGCCAGCCGCCGCCGCGCCCGCGCCCCTGGCTGCGAATGGACGTGCACCGCTCGGCCCACTCGCGGTTATTGGTTACGATCATCCCACCTTCGCCGACGGTGAGTTGTTTGTTGGGATAGAAGCCGAAGACGCCCGCGTCGCCGATGGAGCCGGCCCGCTTACCTTGATAGAGGGCCCCGAGGGCCTCGCACGAGTCCTCGATGACGGCGATGCCCCGCCGATGGGCCGCTGCCACGATCGGATCGAGATCGGCCACCTGCCCGAATACGTCCACGGGGATGACGGCCTTGGTGCGGGGGGTGATCTTCGCTTCCACTTGGCGGGGGTCGATGTTCCAGGTCTCGGGATCGACGTCGGCGAAGACCGGCGTCCCGCGCTCGAAGAGCACGCAGTTGGCCGAGGCGATGAACGAAAACGGGGTGACGATGACCTCGTCGCCCGGTCCGATTTCCAGGGCCATCATCAGCAGATGGAGTCCCGAGGTGCCGCTGTTGCAGGCCACCGCGTAGCGCGTGCCGCAGTAGTCGGCGAGCGCCCGTTCGAATTCGGGGAGCTTAGGGCCCAGCGACAGATGGGGGGTTTTGAGCACGGCGACGACCGCGTCGATCTCGCGTTGGGTGATATCCGGGCGGGCCAAGGGGATGGGGTTCATGAGCTTTCCTACGGGGTCCTTCGACAAAAAGTCCGGCGGATTGGAGCAGGTTCCCATGCCCGGACGCTCCGCCGCGCTTGCGCCCACTTTATCCTTGGCGGCTCCGGGAGCAAATGGGTATAATAACACCTGGTGCCAAAGCGTGTAGACCATCGCCAAGCTGTGGGACCGAAATGAGCCCTATCCAAGAGGGTGAAAAACTGCTGGCCGGCATGAGCAGGGCGGAGAAGGCCCAACTGCTGCAATGGATCGTCCGTGATCTGGGCGATGCCTATCCTGGCATTGAGTGCCTCCCGGGGGTTTGCGGGGGGGAGGCCTGTGTGGTGCGGACACGTATTCCGGTCTGGTTGCTGGAGCAGGCCCGACGACTGGGCACCGGCGAAGCGGATTTGCTGCGCTGCTACCCGACCTTGCGGGCCGAAGACCTGGTCAATGCCTGGGCCTATGCCCGCAGCCACCGTGACGAAATCGAGCAACAGATCCGCGAGAATGAGACCCTGTAGGAGATGGCTCGACTCTACGCCAACGAGAATTTCCCTCAGCCCGTGGTCGTGGAGCTTCGTCGTCTGAGGCACGATGTACTCACGGTGCTGGAAACCGGAAAAGCCGGACAATCGTGGTCCGATGAAGCGGTCCTGGACTTTGCCCGTTCCGATGATAGAGCCGTCTTGACCCTGAATCGCAAGCACTTCGTTTGTTTGCACAGCGAACGCCCCAACCACGCGGGCATCATCACCTGTACATTCGATCCCGACTTTGTGGGGCAAGCCGCCCGAATCCATGCGAGCATCGGATTTCATCCACACCTCTCCGGGCAACTCCTTCGCGTCAATCGACCTCCTCAATGACATTGCGCGTCTCGGCGCCACGGGGTACGTTCCCGTTGCGGCGCGCGGTTGCGTCGGCCGGTGCGTCGGCCTATCATGGCGACCCTTTTGGTCCAAGTACAGGAGACGCGACCTTGTCAGACCTCGCCAAACTGGCGTCGACCTTCGAGCACGGCCACGCGTTGGTGGGTATCATCGGCATGGGCTACGTGGGGCTTCCACTGATGCGGACGTTCTGCGACGCCGGGCTGAGCGTGTTGGGACTGGACATCGATCCCGTCAAAGTGCGCCTGCTCAACGCCGGAAAGAGCTACATCGAGCACATCCCCTCGGCCCTGATCCACGACTGCCTCAAGGCCAAGCGCTTCAGCGCCACCACCGATCCCCGCCGGCTCCGACGCTGCGCCGCGGTGGTGATCTGTGTACCCACGCCGCTGACGAAAATGCGTGAGCCGGACATGACCTACGTGTGCGCCACCGCGGAGATGATCTCCGGCCACCTGCGCCGCGGCCAACTCATCGTGCTGGAGAGCACCACTTATCCCGGCACGACGCGGGAAGTGGTGAAACCCATCCTGGAACGCAGTGGTCTGAAGGCCGGCAAGGACTTCTATCTCGCCTTCTCGCCGGAGCGCGAAGACCCCGGAAACAAGAATTATACGACGCGAACCATCCCCAAAATCGTCGGCGGCCTCGACGCCGCCAGCGGACGATTGGCCTGCGCCTTGTACGGGCGGGCCATCGACCAGGTGGTGCCGGTCAGCAGTTGCGAGGCGGCCGAGGCCGCCAAAATCCTGGAGAACGTCTACCGGTGCATCAACATCGCCATGATCAACGAGATGAAGATTCTTCTCGACCGCATGGGCATCAACGTGTGGGAGGTCATCGCCGCCGCCGCCACCAAACCGTTCGGCTTTCACCCGTTTTACCCCGGTCCAGGACTAGGCGGGCACTGCATCCCCATCGACCCCTTCTACCTGACCTGGAAGGCTCGCGAATTCGGCATGAGCACGCGGTTCATCGAGTTGGCCGGTGAGATCAACACCCGGATGCCCGAGTACGTGGTGGCCAAGGTGGCCGAGGCCTTGAATCGCTTCAAGAAGGCCCTCAACGGCGCGAAAGTCCTGGTGCTGGGCCTGGCCTACAAGAAGGACATCGACGACCTGCGCGAATCGCCCTCGATCGAACTCATCGAATTGCTGAAAAAGCACGGCGCCGCGGTGGATTACAACGACCCGCACATCCCTAAAACCCCCAAGCAGCGCGAACACAACCTGCGCATGCGCAGCAAACCGCTCTCACCGGCCATGTTGGCCGGCTATGACTGTGTGCTGATCGCCACCGATCACAGTGGCTACGACTACCCCTGGATCGTCAAGCACGCCAGGCTGGTGGTCGATACGCGGAACGCCACCGCCGCGTGCAAAACCGGGCGATCCAAAATTGTTCTGGCCTAGCGCGGTGCAATCACCGCGCAGCAACAGACGGGAGGATGCTTTCCTTTACGGCACGAGGGAGATGGTCGCTTGGCCGATGGTCGGCTGGTCGCCCTGGGGATCGCCGTCCTGGGTGAATTCGACCTGGATGACGTCGCCGCAGACGTAGTGCATATCTTGCAGCAGGAAACGTTGTTGGATCGCGGTGCCTACGCTGTTCTCGTCGAAGTTGGCCGTGCCGGTTCCGAGCCCGCTGAGCACCACTTGGGTGTACGTGTCCGGTTGCGCGATGCCGACCCCCGGCACCACCACCGAGCCCACCAGGATGATCTGCGACGCGCAGGCCACTACGCCGGTGCTCAGGAAGCCCGGCGGCACGCGCACGTCGAAGCCGCCGTCCGATTCCTCGCCCTGGAAGGCGACCGCCGTCACTAGGCCGGCAGGCTCCCCCACGACCAAGTGCAATTGGGCGAAGCTGCCGGTGTCATTCTCGATCCGGACCTCGACGAACTCCTCCCCCGGCTCCACGGTCCCCGCAGCCGCGAACACCGCTTCCGGCGGCGTTTCTCCCCGCTCAAAGACTTCGATCTCGCCGGTGCCAGTAGTTCCGGAACCGGTGCTGCCGGCGTCGCCCGTCACGCGAATGATCACGGTCTCCCCGCACTCGAAGTGAACCCGGTTGAGCAGCAACCGCTCGCCCTCGAGGCCGACGCTGCCGCTGTCGAAGCCTGCCGTTCCCGTGCCCGCTCCTGAGAACAGAATCCCCGAGGCGGCACCGCCCTCGGTCCGCGCGGACACGGTGATCTCGTCCCCGCAGGCCACCACGCCGTCTGAAAACGTCTGCGGTGCCACGCGGACCGTTCCCTCGGACAGGGTTGTCTTGGCGGCGACGGCGGCGGCCTTCGCCGCCGGGAGCGCGGTCTCCTCAGGTGGGGGCGGCTCGCGCAGGCCGATGGTGACCACTTCGGTCGCTGCGCCGAGCCCCGCCGCTGTTTCAGAAGCGGGTGGGGTGGAAGTTGCGCCCGCACCGTTCGAGCCGGTGTCCGTCGGTTCGACGGGGGGCAACGTGTGGCCGACGGTCGTATCGCCGCCACCGAGCGAATCGCCGGAGGTACCGCCGGCGCCGCCCGAACCGGAGTCGGACGGTTGGCCCGAGGTCTCCTCGTCACTCACGGTGAGAATGACTTCGACGAAGCTGGAGGTATGGTTCTCGATCCTGACGTTGACCGGACTGGAGGTGGCCGGCGACTCAAAAAAGTTGGTGCACCCACCGCAAACCGCGGCGCCCAGCAAAAGCGTCCGGGCGGCAATGAGCCGCACCCGGCGTGTTACGGGGACGTTCATGCCGGTGCATCGACACTCGGCAGGTCCGAATTGATGAGAAAACCGGGCCTCCCGTTAGCCTCCCGCAATCCTGCAGCCCGCAGGAAGGTCGTTGACGGAGCACGAGCTTCGCCAGCCCGCCGGAGGGGAGTGTCGGCGTGGTATTTTCAGTCAAGTTTCGCAGGATTGAGGACCGATAATCCGTCGGGTAGCATATGACATATCAGTATTGCTATGCGTGGGTGTGCAGGAGGCGGGTGCCCGCGCACGGCTGATGGACACGGTCGCCTCGACGGGAAACAAGAGGACCCGAAGATGAGAATCGTCGCGATTGCCAACCAAAAAGGAGGGTGTGGGAAGACGACGGTGGCTACCAACCTGGCAGCGACGCTCGCCCGTGAAGGCTGGCGTGTGCTGCTGACGGACCTGGATCCTCAAGGGCATTGTGGCGTGGGGATGGCCGTCCCGGAGGAGCAGGTGGATCTCGGCATGTTCGACTGTCTTCGGACCGCCGGCTCTCCCGAGCCCATCCCGGTGACCGGCATCGCCTGGCAGATTACGCCGAACCTCGATCTGGCCCCTTCGCGTGAGGATCTGGCTCAGTTCGAGTTGGATGGGCGCGGGGCGGGGGAGCACGAAAGCGTACTGGCGCAGGTCCTCGCGGTGGTGGCGGACAAGTATGACTACGTCATTGTGGACTGCCCGCCGCACGTCGGGCTGCTGACCCGCAACGCCCTGAAAGCCGCCACCGACGTCATCATCCCCGTCGACACGGGATATTTCTCACTCCACGGGTTGGCCCGGCAGCTCCGCACTCTCCAGGAGGTGTCCCCCGACCACCCGCAGCGCCGCGTTCGGGTGCTCGCCAACCAGTACGACGTGCGGACCAAACTGGCCCGGGAAATCCTGGCGGAGTTGCGCGAGCGGTTCGGCGCGCTGGTGTTCCAGACCATCATCAATTTCAACACCAAGTTGAAGGAGGGGGCCAGCTTCGGTCAGCCCATCACCGAGTTCGCCCCGACCAGCATGGGGGCGCGCGATTTTCAGAAGTTGGCCCGCGAAGTGATCGACATGGAATGCGCCGCTCCCGCGGCGGCCGCCGCAGAAGAGGCGGCCGTTTCCACCGAGGTGCTGCTCCAACGGGCGGAGGAGATGGCCGCCGAAGCGGAACGTCTGTTGGCCAGCACCACCACGCTGGTGGCGAGTTCCACCCGTCGCCAGGCGGCGCCAACGGCGAACACGCCCGAGGAGATCGCGCGGAAGATCGAGAAGATCTACGGGGTCCGCAAGACGCCTGAGGGGACCGTGTTTCGGTGCCACCGACCTGACGCCACGTGCGTGGAAGTCGCCGGCGATTTCAACGACTGGACGCCGAGCCGCACCCCCATGCAGCGTGTGGGCAACGGCGACTTCCAGGCGACCCTGTGCCTGCCTGGCGGCCGATATCGGTACCGCCTGGTGGTGGACGGTCGCTGGTCGCACGACGCCGCCAACTCCGTCGCCGAGGTCAACGAATTCGGGGAGTACAACTCGGTGTTCAAGGTGGACTAACGCTGGGGACGTATTAAAGCATCACCCAAGTCGTGCGGCGTCTTGGCCAGGACGCAACAGCGGGGCCAAGGAGGTGCGTAGCCGATGTTCGTCGGACGACCGTTCGGGTTAACTCAGTTCGGCGAGCGCGGCGTGGAGGGTCTCTCGGCGGACGTGGAGTTCGGCGAGGCGATCGCGTTCGGCCTGAACCACGGCGGGGTCGGCGTTCTTGACGAAGCTCTCGTTGGCCAGCTTGTGCTGCTTGGCGGGGATGAGCTGGTCTACCTCGGACAGCTCTTTCGTCAAGCGACCTCGTTCGGCGGCATCATCGCTGATGTCCTGGACGTAGATGTGCAGCCCGCCGATAACCGCCGAGGCTGAATTAGCCGGTCGGCGCCCCTCCGCAACCACCTGCAATTCACGGACGTTGCCCAACTCCTTGATGATGTGGAGGTGCGGTGTCAGCGAAGCGATGTGGTGCGCCGGGGCCTTCACCGTCACCTGGACCGGCTGCTTAGGGGAGACCTTGTGTGAGTTGCGCATCTCGCGCACCCCGCGCGTCACCGATTGAATGTCCGCGAAGACCTCGAGGATGGTCGCATCGTCCAACCCGGGCCAACCCTCCGTCGGCGGGAAGGCGGCGAGGATCAACAACTCGGACATCGCCGGCTCGGCCAGGCCCGGCAGGCCGCGGCGCGGGACGAGCGCGTTGAGCTGCTGCCACAATCGCTCGGTGATGAACGGCAGGAACGGATGGAGCAGGCGCAAGATCTGATCGAGACAGAAGGCCAGCACTTGTTTCGCTTCCGCGCCGCGCTGTCCACCGCCGGCCATACGGGGTTTGGTTAGCTCGATGTACCAGTCGCAGAGCGCATCCCAGAAGAACTCGCGCAGAATTCGGATCGCCGCGGAATAGCGATATTCCTGCAAGGCCCGCTGGGACTCGACGATGACTTGGTGGAGCCGGGCGAGAATCCAGCGGTCTTCGGGGAACAGGTCCGCCAGCTTGAGCGGTCGGCAGTCCGCCCCAGCGAGGTTCATGAACGCGAAGCGCGCCGCGTTCCACAGCTTGTTGCAGAAGTTGCGCCCGATCTCGAACCGGTCCGACACCATCAGCGCCCGCCCGTGCTCGGCCATGGTCGCCTCGTCGGCCCACTGCGTCGCGAATGTCTTGCCGCAGGGCTGGCACTTGAGCGTCTTGGCCGACATGTTGGCGGCCGTCTGCGGGGTCAATCCGTGGCAGTGAGGGCAGCGGTACTCCACGGGCATGCGCACGTCCTGCGTCTCGGTGGTCATGTCAGCCAGGGCGTAGCGCAGCGCGTCGGCTCCGTAGACCTCGATGATGTCCAGCGGATCGACGCCGTTGCCTTTGGACTTACTCATGCCCTCGCCGCGGCCGTCGAGAATCTTCGCGTGGATGTACACATGCTCGAACGGCACCTTACCCGTGCAGTACAAGCCCGACAGCACCATCCGCGCCACCCACAGCGTGATGATGTCGCGCGAGGTGATCAGCACGCTGCCGGGGTAGTAGTACTCCAGGTCGCCCGTCGCTTCCGGCCAGCCCATCGTACTGAACGGCCACAACTGCGAACTGAACCACGTGTCCAGCACATCGGGATCCTGGTGCAAGAAGAGGATCACCTTGTGGACCTCACATGCGGCATCCGTTGCCGACTCGAACCCTGGTACATGCGAAAGGGCAATCGTCACCCTCTGACCAGGCTCGATTCTTTGGAGCACGGAGTCATCCAAGAACGTCTTCAGTGCGTTCAGGGCAGCTTCTGCCCGTGCCGAACCTGTGCAGATCTGAACATACCCGTAATCTATGATCCGCATCATGTACGCAGACTGATCTACGCCTGCCGCGCTGAAGAATCTCCCGAATTCGGTCAATGCCCGACGCTCAATCTTCGCCTCTCGCTCTTCGTACGTTTTGCCTATTACTCCGCCCGTGGCGGGAGTTGCGGTCCACACAGGGATGCGGTGGCCCCACCACAGTTGGCGGCTGATGCACCATTCACGTTTCTCGCCGAGCCAGTCGAGGTAGGTCTTCGCGTAACGCTCGGGAAAGATTCTGACCCGCCCGTCGAGCACGGCGTCCATCGCCGCCTGGGCCAGACCCGTGGCCTTGGTCCCGTCCCCGAGCGTGATCCCCTCCGGCCGATCGCCCATGTCCAGGAACCACTGATCGGACAGAAAGGGCTCGATCATCTGCTTGCTACGGTCGCTGTGGCCCACGTCCATTTCGTGGTCTTCGACCTTTTCGAGCAGGCCCGCCGCCTCCAGGTCGGCCACGACTTTCCGGCGACCTGCACCCGTGAAATCCAGACCCGCGTAGCGGGGAATGTCAGCTACTTTCCCGTCAGGCGTGAGGACGTTAATCATCGGCAGGCCGTGGCGCTTCCCGACCTCATAGTCGTTGGGATCGTGGGCCGGCGTGATCTTGACGCACCCGCTGCCCAACGTCGGGTCGGCCCATTCGTCGCAGATCAGCGGGATCGGGCGCTCGACCAGCGGCAGGAGCACCTTGCGTCCCGCGACGGCCAGGTCACGCAGTTTCAGCAGCGTGGTGAGATGCGTCTCCCGGCGTTCACACAACGCCTTCAACTGTTGCTCGACCTCGCGGGCTTCCCTGCCCTTCGCGCCGGCTAGCTTCTCCCGCAACTCAGCTTCACGACGGTTCAGGAAGCCCTCCGGATCGGGGTGTACGGCCACCGCCGTGTCGCCGAGCATGGTCTCCGGCCGCGTCGTGGCCACGTGCACGTGCGTCGGCTCGCCCGGCTGCGGGTCGATCACCGGATACTTGACGTGCCAGAAATGCCCTTTGACCGTCTCGTGATAGACCTCGTCGTCGGCGACGGCGGTTTGGAGTTGGGTGTCCCAGTTGACCAGCCGCTTGCCGCGGTAGATCAGCCCGTCCTTGAACATGCGGAAAAATGCCGCCCGCACGGCCCGAGCCAGCCCCTCGTCGAGCGTAAATCGCGTCCGCCGCCAGTCGCACGAGCAGCCCATCAGCTTGAGCTGCTGAATGATCCGTTTCTGATACTGGTCCTTCCACGCCCAGATACGCTCGACGAGCCGCTCGCGGCCCAGTTGGTGACGGGTCAGTTCCTCTTCTTCGCGCAGACGCTTCTCGACCACCGCCTGGGTGGCGATGCCGGCGTGATCGACGCCGGGCAGCCAGAGCGTGTTGTCGCCACGCATGCGGTGCCAGCGGATGAGGATATCCTGCAGCGTGTTGTTGATCGCGTGCCCCAGGTGCAAGGCCCCGGTGACGTTGGGAGGCGGAATGACGATCACGAAGCGGCGGTGGGGAGGTCGATCGTCGGGGTCGGCCTGGAAGGCCCCCTGCCCTTCCCAAAGGGCGTACATCGCCCCTTCCACTTGCTGGGGCTCGTAAACCTTTTCCAGTTCGACGTTAGTGCGCATGAACGTGCCTTCGCCGGTTCCGCTAACTCCGAACGCCGCGGTACAAGTGCTCCGGGCTAGGGGGTGACCACTTTATCGCGCGCTTTCTTCAGGCCGGTCTCTGCCAGTTCGCGCTGCTCGTTATCGCCGGTCTGTTCGATGAGCTTGAAGGCCTGTTCGTACTGGGGCACAGCCTCCTCGAAGTTACCGGCGCGGCGGTAGGCTTCCGCCAAGTGGACCAGCCCGGTGATCCACTCCGGGTCCCGTTGCACGACGCCGGTGAGGAGCCCGACGGCCCGGCCGTATTCCTTCAGCTCGACCAGGGCCCAGGCCAGAGTGTCCACCACTTCTTTCTGGCCGTTGAGGCGCATGGCCCTTTCGGCATAGGGGACGGCTTCGGCGGGTTTCTTAAGCTGGTCGGCAAGGAGATAAGCCAGGTTGTTCAAGACGACGTAGTTATCGGGATGGATCTTGACGGCCTGTTCGTAGTTTTGCTGGGCGAGAGTGTAGTCGCCGTCGGCCTGGGCGACGACGCCCTTGCGTCCGTAGAGGCTGGCCCGCTCGGCATCGTCGGTGGAGGCGCTGATGAGCCCGTCCAGCACGGTCTGGGCTTCGGCACGCTGGTCGAAATTGGCCAGCAAGGCGGCGAGGAGGTGCTGGTTGGGGCGTTTCAGGGTCTCGTCGGTGGGTGGGGTGCGGAAGAGATCGACCACGCGGGAAGCCCCCAGGGCCCGGGCGGCATTGCTGGCCACTTCCACGACGAAGAGTTCGTCGCGGTAGGCGGTCGGTTCGACGAGGGCCTGGCGGTAGGCGTTGAGGGCGTCATCGACGCGGCCCTTTTCGACCAGCAGGTTGGCATAGCGATAGGTCGTCGGGGAAAGGCGTTTCGCGGCGGGTATGCTTTCTTCGTAGAAGCGAATACCGGCGTCGTAATTCTTGAATTGGGCGTAGGCGTTGAGCAGTTCGTTGCAGTAGCGCCAGTCGTACTCGGCCTTCTCGGCGGCTTCGCGCAGGTTGGCGAGGGCCTTGACGCCGTCCTTGTTCTCGGCGGCGGCTTGCCCGAGGCACAGCTTCCACCAGGGGTTGTTCGGATCACGATTGACCAGGGCGGTGGCTAGAGATTCGGCGTCGGCGGACCGTTTGTGCTTCATGAAGTACTGGAAGTAGTAGCGCCCGATGGCGTCATTGTCGGGATGCTCCTCATAGAGGGCCTTCAATTCGGAAAGAGCCAGATCCGAGCGGTCGGTGAGGTCGTAAGCTCGAGAAAGGAGGATGCGCGGGGCATAGTTGAGGGCGTCGCGATTGAGGGCCCGGAGGTTCTCGAGGTCGGAGATGGCCGCCGGCCATTTCTGCAAGCCGGCATAAAGCTGGGCCCGGCGATAGAGGGCCGAGGGGTTGCCGGGGTTGGCCTGGAGGAACTGGGTGAAGCTGGCAACGGCCTGCTCAATCTCGCCGCGGAGCACGCGGAATTCGCCTTCGAGGAGGAAGCCGACGGGGTCCTTGGGAAAGCGTTCGCGGAAGTCCTTGACGGCGGCTTCGGCGGCGGCGCGGTCGCCGATTTGCACGAGGGTATCAAAACGCACGCGGCGGAAGTCCGCCGCCCGCGGGGAACCCGCCTGGTCCGCCGCGGCAATGCCCTTGTCCAGCCATTCCACGGCTTCTTTGTATTGTTTCAGGGCCAGATAGTGCTCGCCGAAGGCCACGAAGGTGGTCTGGCCAGGGTCCAGATCGACGGCCTTGCGGAACTGCTGTTCACTTAAGTCCGGCTTGTCGAGTTGCCGGTAGAGAGTGCCGGCCATCAGGAGAAAGGTGGCTTGGTCTTGCTTGTTTTGGGCCCCTTCGCGAGCGTCGGAGAGCACCTGAAAGGCGCGCTCTTCGTCGCCGTTCTCGGCGAAGAACTGAGCGGCCCGCCAGGCCACGCCGGTGGGCGCCTCGGCGGAGCCCAAAGCCGCAGTGTAGTGCTCGGTGGCTTTCTCCACATTACCGGCCAATTGGTAAAGACGGGCGAGTTGGACCCGGTTGGCCAGATCATTCGGGTTCTGCTGCAGCATGGCTTCCCGGCGGGCAATACCCTCTTGCGGGTTTTTTTCCTCCTGGCGGACGAGTTCCTGCTGCTTGACCCAGGGGTCGTCGGGATTGAGCTGGACGCAGCGATCGAGCCGGGCATTGAATTCGGTCAGGTCGCCGCCGTCCTTGCTCAGTTGGGCCAGGCGGCGCTGGGCCATGAAGTTCTCCGGATTCATTTCTGCGGCGCGGGTGAAAGCCGAGCGGGCTTCCGATTTGCGGTCGGCCAGGAAGTGGGCTTCGCCCAGCCAGGTCCAGCTCTCGGATTGCGAGGGCTGTTCGGCCAAGGCCTGATTGAGGGCGTCGGTGGCGGCGTCGTATTGCTTGCGGACCAACAAGGCCCGACCCTTGAAGGTCATGCCGTGGGCCCCGTCGACGTTCTCTTCGGCGGCGATTTGGGCGATGGCGTCAACCTGGTCCCAGGCTTCCAGATCGAGAGCAAGTCCCAATTGCTTATCCAAGGCGACCAACAGGCCCGCGGGTCCGGCGCGTTTGGCCGATTCCGTGGTGCGGGAGCGGACCAATTGGGCGGCTTTGCCAAACTGTTCGAGGGCTTCGCGGTTCTGACCGCCGGTGCGGTAGAACTCGCCGAGGCGGAAAGCGCGCAGATACTCGTCGGGCGTCTCCTGAATCAGGGTCAGGAGGCGCTCGCGTCTCTGGGGGTCGGTCAGATCGGGAGTGAGATTGATGGCCAGCGCCCTGAAGCCGAAGTTCTCGGGATCGGCCTGGATCGCCTTCTGCACCAGGGCGAGCGCCTCCGCCTGCTTGCCCACCTTGGCGGCGACGGGACCCAACGCCCGCAAGGCGACTTCGGAAGTGGGGTTCTCCGCGAGCATTTTCTGGAGCAGGTCCAAGGCTTCCTGGTACTTGGCCTGCTGGTACAGCAACTGCACGCGAAAGATAGCTTGCTCGGGCTTGGTCTGGGTCGCCTCCCAGCCCTTCAGCTCCGTCTCGACTTGGCTCGCCCGCCCCAGTTTCTGGTTGGCGGCGATTTTGACCCGCCGGGCCTCGGCCAAGTCGGGGGTGCGCTTGAGGGCCTCGTCGGCGGCCAGGATGGCGACTTCCGGCTCGTCGGAAGCCAAGTGCACCTTGGCCAGGGCCAACCACGTGGCGGCGCCGGCGCGGGGATCACGGGTGGCCTCCATGAGTGCAGCGCGCGCCCCGCCGATCTGCCCCTGCTCCAAGCGCAGGACGCCCAGGAAGTGTTGGTTCTGCCAACTAAACCCGGGCCTGGCCTTCTCGGCTTTCTCAAAATAAGAGAGCGCTTCGAGGTTCTTGCCTTGAACGAGGCGGATCTTGCCGAGGACGTGCAGCGAAGCGGGATCGCGTTCGGCGTCGGGGATTTCCGCCTGGGCGTCCACGAGGGCCTGCTCCGCTTTTCGGGCCAGATCGAGTTGCTCGTCGCCGCCCGGAGTCAGTTGGGAGGAAGAGGCGGCAACGACGAACTGTTCGGCGGTCAAGAGCAAGAGTTGGAACCGGTTGCGTTTCTGCTGGGCGGCCTTGATGCCTTTACGGTCGATGGGCAGATCGGTACGTTTCGTGCAGACTTCCGCTGCCTTCAGGTTCTCGCCGTTGTTGGCGTAAATC
>JBGPAW010000064.1:0-12940 GCA_041480905.1 Phycisphaerae bacterium | reverse complement strand
TGCATCGTCTTCTTCGATGAGATCGACGCGCTGGTTCCCATCCGCGGTGCGGGGAGCTCCGATTCGCACGTGACCGAGCGGGTCATCAGCCAATTCCTCACGGAGCTGGATGGCGTCGAGGAACTGGGCGACATGCTGGTGCTGGGGGCGACGAACCGCCTGGACATGCTGGACCCGGCCCTTTTGCGACCGGGGCGGTTTGACGCGCAACTCGAGGTGCCCCTCCCGGACCTCGAGGGCCGCAAGGAGATCTTTCGAATTGGACTGCGCGGCAAGCCGCTGGCCGAGGACATCCGCGTCGAGGAACTGGCTTCGGCGACCGAAGGGTACACTGGGGCCGACATCCAGGCGATGTGCAACCTGGCGGCGCTCGAAACCATTCGCGAGGCCCTGCGCGAAGCGGGTGCGGAACCGCCGCCCGAGAAGCTGGTCCTTCGTCACGACCATCTCGAGCGTGCTCGGGCACTCGTACTCTCAAGCTGGGAGCGGAGCCATGCAACAGACGGCACCCGACACGTGCGCGGCGCGGCCGTCCAGTAGCCAAGGCGCCTACCTGTACTGTTTCGTGCGCCGCACGGTCGCCGGCCGAATCGAGACCACCGGCGTCGATGACCACACCGAGGTGGCCTCCCTGGCCGTGGGGGACATCGCGGCTGTTTTCAGCATGGTGTCACTGGTGGCCTTCACGGGACCATCGGGCGACGCCAACCTGTCTGACGTGTCGTGGATTGTTCCGCGCGCCCGCCGGCACGAACGGGTCGTCGAAGAAGTCATGCAGCTCTCGCCGGTCCTGCCCGCCAGGTTCGGGACCGTGTTCTCCTCCACCGCGGTCCTGGAGCGACTGCTCGCCAAGAACGCGGACAAGATCGGACAGTTCCTCGAGCAAATGGCCGGGCGGGAGGAATGGTCGGTCAAGGCGTTCCTGGACGTGCCCAAGGCCGAAGCGTGGCTGCGGACCTCCCAAGCCGCGCTCGAAGAGACACCGGGGCAGGGCCCTGTGTCGCCTGGCGTACGCTATATCCAAGGCAAACGGCTTTGCGCCCACGCGCGGCGACGGCTCGAGGACTGGAGCCGCCGGACGGCTGAGGAGGTCGAACGGCTGCTCGCGACGCACGCGATCGACGTCCGTCCGCTGCGGCCGCAGCCGACGGGCACAACTGGGAATGCCGGCAAGTTGCTCCTCAACTCCGCGTTGCTGGTATTGAAAGACCGTGCGGCCGAGTTGCACGAGCGCGCCCGCGAGATCGAGGCGCAGTACGCGGACCAGGGACTGAGCCTGAGCGTCTCCGGGCCGTGGCCGCCGTACAGCTTCTGTCCCTCCGTCCTGGACGTCGAGCCCTGTGAATGAGGCATTTGACGTACTGCATTTTCCGCGACCGGGGGCCTTGGCGGAGCAGACTCCCTGCGGGGGTTGAGGGGGCAGTGGTCTCGTCGGTTACGGACGGCGAGTTGGCCGCTGCCGTCTCCCGCGTGTCCGACGCCGGTGGTCTTCCCGATGCGGCCCAGGCGATCACCTATGCCAACGTGATTGCGGCCATCTCGGAGGACCGCACCGTTCTTCCCGTACGCTACGGTTGTCTCTTCCCGTCCGGAGCAGAAGTTCACGAGTTTCTGCGGGCACGCCGCGCGGAGTTCACCGCGCTGCTCGAGGAGCTGGACGGGTGCGTTGAGATGGGGATCCGAGTTCTGCTCTCTGGTGCCGGCCGCCCGCTCAGAAAGCACCGCATCCGGACGGCCCAGCTCGATCTCGGCGCAGCCTACCTAACGCGGCGCCGCGCCGTTTACGCCCAGCGGGACGCCGAACGCGAAGCCGGGGCAGCGACGGCCGCAGCCATCTGGCGCGCTTTCAGCGGGTTGAGCGTGCAGTCGCGCACGGCTCGGGCGGTCATGGGCGAGAATCTGCTGGTGTCGATGTACTTCTTGATTCAACGTGAAGACGTCGGGCCTTTCCGTAGGAAATTCGAGCGGCTTCAAGAGCCAGGCGCTTACCGGCTCCTGCTGAGCGGCCCGTGGGCGCCCTACAACTTCGTCGCGATACAGGGACTGGGAGTCGTGCGATGACGCAGTTGACCACACATACCGCACGGGCAGCGGGGAGCCCGGAGGATGACCCACACGCTGATCGATGTGAGAGACTGTACAACATGCTGTTGGCCAACATCCCCTGCTCGGTGCTGCTGGTTGACTCCCATCTGCGGGTCGTGTCGGCGAACCAGAACTTCCTGATGAAGGCGCGCGTCACCGAGTCCAATGTCATCGGCCAGCAGCTCCAGGACGTTTTCCCCGCGGGCATTTGCCAGCCTCTGCGTCTCCACGAGCGGATTAGCGCCGTCTTCCGTACGGGCACGACCGTCAAGGGCGAGCAGATGGTCTATCGCGCGCCCGGCCTGTCGACGCGCACCTACTACTACAGCCTGATTCCGGTCCGGCAGGACGACACGATTGGATACGTGATGCTGCTCATGGAGGACGTGACCGAGCAGATTCGGCTCGGGCAGGAGGTCCGCCAGGCCGAGCGTCATTTGGCCAGCGTGGTCGAGAGTGCCAGCGACATGGTCGTGTCCACCGACATCAGCGGCCGCGTGCTGACCTGGAATCCGGCGGCAGAAAAGGTAACCGGTTACCCCGAGAGCGAGGTGCGGCAGCGGTACCTGTACGAGTTGGCGACCGGGGCGCAGCGCGCCGCCTTGGCCGGGGCCCTCGACAAGGCGCCCCGCGAGGGTCGCACGGGTCCGGTGGAGATCGAGCTCGCCAGCCGCCCCGGTGACCCCGTCTTGATCTCGTGGGTCTTGTCACCGATGCGCGATACCCATGGTCGCGTCGTGGCGCTGGTGGCGGTAGGGAGGGACCTGACCGAGCGCCGCAAGCTGGAGGCCAAGCTGCTCCAGTCCGACAAGCTGGCTGCCCTGGGTGTGATGGCCGGCGGCATCGCGCACGAGGTGCGCAACCCGCTGGCGGTCATATCCTCCGCGGCGCAGTTGCTGGCCGAAAAGGACCTCACGGCGGAAGTCCAGCGGGAGTGCGCCCAGAGCATCTTTCGTGCGACCCGGAAGGCCAGCAGTATTATTGAGGGCTTGCTGCGCTTCGCCCGCTCCTCCGGACGGGGCGTGATGGAACCGCTGGATCTGGCGTCGATCGTCAACGAGGCGCTGGCACTCGTGGCCAACCAGCTCCGCTTGGGCAGGATTCGCCTCCTATGGCAAACCCCCGGCAGCCCAGTCTGGGTTCAAGGCCAAGCGGTGCTCCTTCAGCAACTCGTCACGAATCTGGCCTTGAACGCCGTTAACGCCATGGCCGACCGGGCCGGAACCCTCCGTGTCTCACTGGCGCAAGCCGAAGACCAGATCGTGCTCGAGGTCGCAGACACGGGCAAAGGCATATCCCGCGCGGATCTGCCGAAGGTACTTGATCCCTTCTTCACCACCATGCCCATCGGCAAAGGTACGGGCCTGGGGCTGTCCATCAGCTATGCGATTGTGCAGGAGCACGAGGGCAAGATCGATATTGCCAGCCGCGAGGGAGCCGGCACGACCGTTACGGTCGTACTCCCACGCGGCCGACCGGAAGCCGCGTCGTGACCGGGCACCGCCGCAACTTGCAGATCCTCGTGGTGGATGACGAGGAGGACATGTGCTGGGCGCTGCGGCGCATCATCGAGGCGCAAGGTTACCGGGTCTCGGTCGCTCACGATGCTGCGACAGCACTCGAGCGGCTGAGGCATGTCCCGTTTGACTTATGCCTCGTCGATGCCAAGTTGCCCGACATGGAGGGCACCGATCTCATCGACCGTCTGCACGCCGTGTGCCCCGCTCTCCCCTGTGTCTTGGTGTCCGGGTATCTCTACATTGATGACGAGATCGTGCAGACCAGCCTCCGTAGCGGCCGGATAGCGGCGTTCATCGGCAAGCCCTTTCTCCTTGCCGAAATCCGGGACGCCCTGCGACCTGCTCGTTCCCCGCCGGCTATGGAATCCATTCCATAGTGGAGTGAGCTCCATAGAGCGCGTTGGGCTGGCCGGCTCCATCAGGTGCGCCCCGACCGATAGACCCGCACGGCGTGGTGCGACAAGCCAGATTTCAATACCCGAGAATACGCGGCGCGCTGGCACACGTCTTGCAGATAGTGAACGATGGCCAGGAACAAGGCGGATGGAGGCCTTGGCCTGGAGGCCCTGGGGGAGTGGGCGATGGCGCCGCGCTCTGCCGGCGGCAGCGAGTGGTTTGGGCAGGGCTGCGGCGCTACACGGACTCCCCGGGATAATCGTGTGGGAAGTGGTCTAGTGAAGTACTGTGAAGGGAGGTAACGTTCCATGGCAAAGGTGCAGAAAGCTACTGAAAGTTCGAGTCTGGCTGAGGTCGTCGATCGCATCCTGGACAAGGGCATCGTGATCGACGCCTGGGCCAAGGTGTCCCTGGTCGGTATCGAGCTGCTCTCGCTGGAGGCTCGCGTAGTCATCGCCTCGGTGGAGACGTACCTGAAGTACGCCGAGGCCGTTGGCCTGACAGCCACTGCCGCCGCTCCGGCGTAGGGCTTTTGAAAACCGGGTTAGGTGGTGTGTTGTGGCAGGGAGGGGCCGGCGCGGCGGCCCCTCCCCGCAGGCCGGTACTGCGGTAACGGCCCCAGGCCGACTGGGGCGCGCCCTGTGTCCAGACATCCGAGGAGGTGTAAACATGGCACCTGTGGCTGAAGAATTCAAGGCCCTGGCGGAGGATATTCTGTCGTCCGCCCGGGAGCGTCAACGGGCCATCGCCGATATGAAGTCCGGAGTCAGCGGGTTCCTGACGAGCAATGAAATGGAGCGCCTGCGAGAGTTCCGCAACGCGCACGATCGCATCCGCAGGCGAGTGTCCAGCTTGGCGGAGGAAACGCGCCAGTTTCTGTCGCAGTGTAACGACGAGCAACAGGCCGTCGCCGAGGAGCTGCGCCGCGCGGCGGATGAACTGCGCAGAATGGCAGCGAATGGCGAGACAGCGCGGCTCCATGCCTTTTGCCAGATGCACGACCGGATCGCCACGGGCGTCGCCGAGCTCGCGGCCCATACGCGCCGGGTCCTGAGCGATTGTAAGGCAACACAGCGCGCCGTGGCGGAAGAGCTGCACCGCGCGGCGGATGAGCTGGCCGATTTCCTTGGCTTTGTCCACCGCTTGCTGGCGGACGGCGATGAGACGCGCCTCGAGACTTTCCGGCAAATGCATGACCAGGTCGCTGGACGTGTCGCCGAACTCATCGCGGGGACGCGAATGTTTTTACGCGACTTTAATGCGAAGCAGCGCGCTTTGGAAGACGACCTACGGCACGCGGCGAATGAATTGCGTCGGCAGTTGGCTGACGGTGACAACGCGCGTCTGGAGGCATTCCACCAGATGCATGACCGGATCGCCGACCGGGTGGCGGGCCTGGCGCGGGAGACCAGGTCCAAGCTAGAGGAGCTGCACGACGATTTCCTGGCTGCCCGCGCTGTCTGGCAGGATCTGGCGTCAGCCCGTTCGGACTTGCAGGATCTGGCGTCAGCCCGTTCGGGCTTAAAGAAGAGCAGCAGGAGAAGATGAGGACCAAGCCGCGAAAGTCATTCCTTCAGGGTTCAGGCCCGGCTTCCAGGTGGCCCAGTCGGCGGCTAGCTATGCTTCTCGCCACAGGGGGATCAGAGAACCCCCCAATGCGCGCCGCTGACGACTCCTAGCTGACGGGTGCTGACGTGCCGGCGCCGCTTGGGGCGGTGTCATGGCGGAGGACTCGAAATGCACGTGCAGCACGCCACCGACACGACAAACCTTGCGGACCTGCTCGAGCGGATCCTCGACAAGGGGATCGTGATCGCCGGCGACATCAAGATCAAGCTGGTCGAGGTCGAGCTGCTCACCATCCAGATCCGCCTGCTGATCGCCTCGGTGGACAAAGCCAAGGAAATCGGCATCGACTGGTGGGAGCGGAACCCGGCGTTCTCTTCACGCGCGCAGCCCGAACTGGACAAAAACGACGCTGCGGCGTTGTCCGAGCGGCTCGAGCGTCTTGAACGTGCCGTCGGCCACGCCGAGCCTGTTCTGGCGCGGCAACCGCAGCCGCTGCCGATGAGCGAAACGAGGTCCCGATGACCAGCGTCTCCGACTTGAAGCAGCACACCGACGTCGTGCGCTGCGCCTTCTGCAAGGGCAGCGGCAAGGACCCCTTCGGAATCATGTCCGACCTGTCGACCTGTGCCGCCTGCCGAGGAACGGGGCGGGTGGGCGTGAAGACGCCCTTCGTCCGGTGCGCTCATTGCCGGGGCAGCGGAGCGATCAAGACGTTCCGCTGCACCGTCTGCGGTGGAAAGGGCGTGGTGTCCGCACCGACCGGGGCGACCGTCTTGTGCCCGGAGTGCACCGGCACGGGTGATGACACGTCGGTGCCGGCCATGGCGTGCTTAGGATGTCATGGCCGAGGGTGGGTAGCCGGAGAACGAGAACAGGAATGCGCCAGTGACGAGTAACGGGGCTGCGAGTCATGGGCCAGGACACGGGACCCCCCGGTGCCGCTTGACGGACCACAAGGAGTGCCCAACTCATGAGTGAAGCTGTTGAGAAACTGACGTCCACGCCCAAGACCGGGTTCGAGCCCGATCTGGACAACATCGTGCCCGAGCCGAGCGACGAGTTCGTCATCACCCCGTACGTCCAGAACGTGACCGAGCGCGCTCTGGCCTACCTGGAGATCGGGTACCCGGTGCACTTCGCCGGACCAGCGGGCACCGGCAAAACGACTCTGGCTTTCCACTTGGCCGCACAACGCGGCCGACCGGTCATGCTCCTCCACGGCGATGACGAGTTCGGCAGCTCCGACCTGATCGGCCGCGACGCCGGATACAGCAAGAGGAAGCTCGTGGACAACTTCATCCACTCCGTTCTGAAAACGGAGGAGGAGATGAGGATGCTCTGGGTGGACAACCGGCTCACCACGGCTTGCGAAAAGGGCTTCACCCTCATCTACGACGAGTTCACCCGCTCGAAGCCGGAGGCGAACAACGTCCTGCTGAGCATTCTGGCAGAAAAGATCCTCAATCTGCCCAAGCTGCGGCTGAGCGGCGAAGGCTACCTGGATGTGCACCCGGACTTCCGGGCGATCTTCACCTCGAATCCCGAGGAATACGCCGGCACGCACAAGACCCAGGATGCCCTCATGGACCGGCTGATTACCCTCCCCCTCGGCCACTACGACCGCCAGACCGAGATCGAGGTGACGATCCGGAAGTCAGGGATCCCGAAGTCAGACGCCGG
The DNA here is from genome assembly GCA_041480905.1 of Phycisphaerae bacterium. Lineage (GTDB taxonomy): Bacteria > Planctomycetota > Phycisphaerae > UBA1845 > UBA1845 > JAAEQG01. Next base: position 5,690 of record JBGPAW010000064.1, on the reverse strand, counting down.
GCGGATCGTGGACGTTGTGCGATCGCTCCGCAGTGTCGGGGTGAGCAACCATCGTCCGACGATTCGGGCCTGCATCACCATTGCCCGCATCCTCGTTCACAAGGGCGCGCGGGCCGACTGGGACGACCCGGTGTTCCAATGGGTCTGCCACGATGTGCTCAGCATCGACACCGCCACGGTCAGGCACGACGGCGAGCCGGTCGCGACCCGGAACGTGGACGACGCGATCCGCAAGATCTGCGAACTTGCCACCGGATCGTCCAAGGAACACGATTTCATCGCGTTAGAGGTTACCGCAGCGGAGCGAGACCATGCCTTCAGCCAAACGTAACCTGCGCGGCCTGCAAGACATCCGGACCCTGTCGGGGCGAGTGGACGAGGCGTCGCTGCCCCACCGGGCGTATATGAAACTCGCTTGTCTCGAAATGGAGAAGGAGCGTCGGAAGGCAGAGCGGAACAGCGCGGTACAGCGGGTCAGGAACATCGACGCCCGCATCCGGGACATCGAGACCGAGCAGGCCGCGGTCAGGCGAACTATGGCCGGCGAGGCAGACGGCCCTGGCCGTGCTTCCCCCGGGAGCGGGGCCGAGCCCGGCCATCCGCGCGGCAAGAAGCGCCGCTTTACGGTCAAATACTAGAGAAGGGCTCGCATGATGACGCCAAGGGACTCTGCACACATTCGCACGCACCGGGATATCAGGAGCTTCCGCTGGTGCCTGCACGGCACAGGAGAGCCGATGACGCACGTGGAGGTGCAGCGACTCGCCCACGAGGCAAGAAGGTCGGCCGCGCGGGAAGCGCAACGACGCCGTCAGGCCAAGGAGTGGAACGAGCACTGGGAGCGTGCCGCCGGCCAGGGCCGCAGGCTCCCGCCCGGCGCATCATCCCGCCAGACGAAAGGGGACTGAGAATGGAATACGCGAAAGAGGTCCTTGCGAGGTCCGGGACGCTCCATGGAGGCCGAATCCGCAAAAAGCGATTCGTTGACTCGGTGCCCTGCGCCTACTGCCGCGGCCGCGGCGTGGACCCGAAGTACGGCACCAGTTGCCCAGTCTGCCGCGCCGCCGGCGAGGTGCAGGTCCTCCCGCCGGTGATCACCTGCCTGAGCTGCTGCGGCAGCGGGCGTAATGGCGGCGACCTGAGTTGTCTGGCCTGCCGGGGCGTCGGGGTGGTGTCGGTCGGTAAGGACGCCGTCACCTGTCCCAAGTGTCGAGGCAGCGGCCAAGACGGCGTTTTCTACTGTCTGGCCTGCAAAGGGCAGGGTGTTGCTTGACGACAGCGCAGAAAGGCTGACCGCGTGGGATCGATACTTGACCGCGTAACCATGGCCCAGCGGGTGTCACAACCTGGGACGGAGGAACAGCGCCAAGACTCCCCGTCCCTCGAGCAACTGGCGCACGCGGCGCGGGACTTTCTCCTTAGGACAGTGCTGGAGGTGCACGGCGCCACGGTCACCAAGCTGGCAGTAATCGATTCCGAAAAGGGCCTGTGGGAGGCGGAGGCCGATCTTCAGGTGCCGAACGCGACCGTCAAGGCGCTCGGCCTGCCTACGCGGCGACCCGTTGTTGACACGCAGACGTACCTGCTCAGGCTGGACGAGCAACTGAACATCCTCGCCTACGGTCTGAAGGACTCGGTGGACGCTTGACGCACGCCGTGCGGCGCAGCGCGGCGAAAGGAGAATTCGGCGATGAAGATCAACTGTCCTGCGTGTGGCCACAAAGTTGAGCTGGATGAGGCCTACGACAATTACGAGGGGCAGATCCGCTGCTGGGTGTGCGGCGCGATCTTCGAGATCAGGACCGAAGACGGCTACGTTAAGGCGGTGAGAAGCCGCGAGCTCGCGCCGAGCCCGCCGCGACAGTAGGCGCTTGCCGGCGCGGACGAGCTTGGTCACGGGCCGGGCTACGCCCCAGGGTCACGGGGCGCCGCCTACAGGAGAGGCGGTGGTGACAGATGGCTAAGGCGGAAAACGACGCTGCCGGAACCTACCTCTACGCGGTTATAGCCGGTCCTGAAGATCACACCTACGGCCCCGTCGGCATTGAGGAGGGCCTGGTGTACTGCATCTCCCAAGGGGTGGTCGCCGCCGTCGTCAGCGATACGACGCAGCGGTCGCTGCGACCCGAGCGGCGAAATCTCGCCGCCCACCACCGTGTCCTCAAACGCCTCATGGAGGACAGCTCGCCAATGCCGATGTCGTTCGGCGTCATCGCCGATGGGCCGGAGGACATACGCCGAGTCCTGGCTTTGAACGCGGAGATCCTCGTCGAGGGGCTCCAGCGTGTGAGCGGCCGGGTGGAGATGGGATTGCGGGTGCGCTGGGACGTACCCAACCTGTTCGAATATCTCGTCGACCGACACGAAGAACTGCGCGCGGCGCGGGATCGGGCGTTTCGGCAGGGCCACCAACCGTCTCGCGACGAGCGGATTGAGTTGGGCAGACTGGTGGAGCACCTGTTGAACGAGGACCGGGCCACGCAGACGGAGAGAATCGAGCAGGTTCTGCGTCCCTGTTGCATAGAGATCAAGGAGAACAAGATGCGCGACGAATGCGAACTCGTGAGTCTGGCGTGTCTCATCGAGCGCGGTACGGTAGACGCGTTCGCACAGGGGGTTGTGGAAGCGGCTAATCTTTTCGACGGCAACTACTGCTTCGACTACCACGGTCCCTTGGCACCGCACAGCTTCGTCGAGGTCAACCTCCAGATGTGAGCGCGACGGCGGGAGCCATGCTGGTCATCGACAAGATCCTCCTGTTTCCCATGCGGAGCCTCTTGCATGTCTTTCGTGAGATCCACAAGGCCGTCGAACAGGAATACGAGAGCGAAGACGAAACGATTCGGACCGAGCTTCGCGAGCTGTACATGAAACTGGAGACTAACCAGATCACCGAGAAGGAATTCGACGACGCCGAGAAGGTGCTCCTCGACCGCCTGGATCGAATCGAGGCGCGCGGCGTAGGGACGGACGATGACTCGGATGCAGACGGATAGCGACGTCGAGTGCCCGCGCGCCGAGCGGCGTGATCAGCCCGCATTCTTGCGGCAGACCGATCTCAGCCTGCTTCTCTTCGGCGGCAAGGGCGGTGTCGGCAAGACGACTTGCGCGACGGGCGCGGCGCTGCGCCTGGCCGAACGATCCCCGGCGCGGGACTACCTGCTCGTTTCGACCGACCCGGCCCACTCGTTAGAGGACTGTCTAGCGGGCGCTGCTCTGCCGCCGAACCTCCAAGTGCGCGAGATGGACGCCCAGGAGAGCTTTCGCAAGTTCAAGAATGCTCACGCCGGGCACCTGCGACAGATCGCCCAACGGGGCACGTTCCTCGACGACGACGATATCCGTGCGTTTCTCGACCTGTCTTTGCCGGGCCTCGACGAGCTGATGGCGTTCATCGAGCTCTCCGCGCTGGCGGAGGGCCGCGACTACGCCTGCATCATCGTCGACACGGCCCCGACGGGACATACGCTTAGGCTGCTCGGACTGCCCGACGTGCTGCAAAAATGGCTCGCCGCCCTCGACGCCATGCTGGCCAAATATCGCTACCTGGCCAGGTTGTACAGCGGCCGCTATCGCGGGGACGACACCGACGTCTTTCTGGAAGAGCTGACGACGGCGATCGAGGGTCTGGCGTCGCTGCTGACCGATCCGCAGCGGTGTCGTTTCGTGCCGGTGATGCTCGCCGAGCCGCTGGTGACGGACGAAACCGCGCGATTTGTGCGCACCCTCGAGTGCATGAGGATTTCGGTCCAGGAGATTGTAGTTAACTGCGTGTACCTCTCAGAAACCGATTGCCCGGTGTGCCAGGAGACCAGGCGGCGGCAGGCCGTCGAAATGCACCGCATCCGCAAGACGTTCCCCGGCTACTTGCTGTGGTCAGTTCCGTTCCACACCCCTGAAGTCCGGGGCATTCCGCAGTTGATGGTCTTCTGGGACGGCGTTTGCTGCCTGGAGTGGCGGGAGTCCTCGGCATACGGGCTGGACAAAGGGCCCGCTGGCGCGCCTGACGGAACAGGCCGGGCCCAGCGCCCGCGGGTGGAGCATCCGGCGCGTCTCCCGGCGCCGGGAACGAGCTTGCTGTTCTTCGCCGGGAAGGGCGGCGTGGGGAAGACCACGCTGGCCAGCGCCACGGCGCTGCGGCTGGCCCAGGAACACAAGGACAAGCAGATACTCCTGCTCTCGCTGGACCCAGCGCACTCCCTTTCAGATTGCTTGGGGACGCGCATCGGTCCGCGCGCGGTCCGGGTCGACGACCAGCTCAGCGCCATCGAGATCGACGCCGAGGGAGAGTTTGCGGATTTGAAGAGGCAGTACGCGGAAGAGGTCACAGGGCTCTTCGAGCGCCTCACCGGGCCGGCGGCGGGCTTGGACGTGGCCTTCGACCGCGAGGTCGTCGAACGCATCATGGACCTCTCGCCGCCGGGCATCGATGAGGTCATGGCGCTAACGCACGTGATACAACTCCTCGAAGCGGGTGAGTATGACACGTTCGTGTGTGACACGGCCCCCACCGGCCACCTGATCCGTCTGTTGGAGCTGCCCGGGCTCGTCGAGCAGTGGCTCGGAGTCTTCTTTGGTCTGCTCCTGAAGTACAAGCGTGTATTACGGTTTCCACGCATCTCGGAATCCCTCGTGGCCATGTCCAAGCGACTGAAGGTGTTGCGCTCTCTGCTGGCGGACCCATGCAAGGGAAGCTTCCAAGTGGTCACTATTCCAACCGAGATGGCGCTGGCGGAAACCGGCGACCTGCTGGCCGCATGCCGGCAAGCAGGGATTCACGTGCCCACGCTGTTCGTGAATCTGGTCCGGCCTGCGGAGAGCTGTCCCCTTTGCGACGCGGTCGTCGAGAGAGAGACCAGGATTCGCAACAAGCTCGAAGCGATGTTTGAGGACGCCAGTCCGGTGGTCGTGTACCGCTGCGCGTACCCCTGCGGGCTGGCGCGCCTATCCGAGCTCGGCCGGGCCCTGTACCGCGTTTGACCACCGCCTGGAAAGTGGTTGTTGTCGCATGAATGCAGAAAACCAGTCAGCTCGCTGCTCGCTGGCCGCCCAGGAGCACGTTTCATTGTGCGAAATCCTGGATCGCGTGCTGACCAAGGGCGTGGTCGTCGTGGGCGAGGTCGTCATCTCCGTGGCCGACATCGACCTCATCTATCTTGGGCTCCAACTGGTACTTACGTCAGCCGAGACCGCCAACCGAATGCGGGCGGCGGGAGCATCAGCGCATACGCGGGAAGTGGATTATGCGCGCTGCTGAAATGGTGAGAGCCGAGTCCCGGGTGATGCGCGATTTCGCCAGCGCCATGTCGCCGGCCAGATCGGCCAACCCTCCGCGGATCGAGCTGAAACCGGACGATGTCAGGAACGGCCTGGGCAGGCTGGTCCTCACCCTCATCGAGCTGCTCCGTGAACTCCTGGAGCGTCAGGCGATCCGGCGTATCGAGGGCGGGTCGTTGACCGACGCGGAGGTCGAGCGACTCGGCACAACGTTCATGCGACTGGCCGATGAGATGGAACGGCTCAAGCGCGAGTTCGGGTTGCGTGACGATGATCTCAACCTCGATCTCGGCCCGCTCGGCAGCCTCCTGTGAACGAGCCGCCGTCCTCGACATCGGGCGCGCGTACCGGAAACGTAACTCTTCAGAAACTATGAGCGTGCCCCCCAAGGGCGGGATAATTGACCCAATCGG
>JBGPAW010000063.1:0-13088 GCA_041480905.1 Phycisphaerae bacterium | reverse complement strand
TTCGGCTGCGGGTCGAGCCGGAGGTCAGCGCCACCGACTTCTCCAACGCGGTGCAGGTCCAGGGCACCCTGGTTCCCGGACTGACCCAACGGCGGATGCAGACGACCGTGGAGATCGGCAACGGTCAAACCATAGCCATTGCGGGTCTGCTCAACGAGGAGGTGCGCGGCGTCGCCAGCCGGGTTCCGGGTCTGGGGGATATTCCGGTCCTGGGGGCCTTGTTCCGTTCGGTGGAGTACCACCGGAGCCTCACCGAACTGGTGATCCTGGTCACGCCGGAGATCGTCGCTCCGCTGAATCCGGACCAGGTTCCCCCGGTGCCGGGACAGTTCTTGCGCGGGCCCAATGACTGGCAGTTGTATCTGTTGGGGATGATCGAGGGCGAGCCGTTGGCGGAGGCGTCGACGCCCGATGACGCGCTGAAGACGCGTCCGGCGCCGCGCGGGGGACGACCCGCTCCCTTGGTTCTCCGGCAGACCGCCACGGCCACTTCGGAACCCGAAAAAATGTCGCTGCACGGGCCTTGGGGTGAATCGACGCCGGAGGACGTCCGCTGACAGAGTTCAGGGTTCAAGGTTCAAAGTTCAAAGTGCCGGGTTCCGACATTTAACTTTGAGAGCGGAACTTTGAACTCGGAACTCGCTTATGGGACGCGGCATTCGGGTCATCCTGTTCAACGCCGACGAGCCTGCGGGTACCGTCTTGCGTTCGGCGCTGCTGGCCTGCGACGGCGTGAAGATCGTCGGCGAAGTGGACGAGCCCGTACTGCTTGCCCAGGCGGTGCAACAGGTGGCCTGCGACGTGGTTTTTGTCCACCTGGATCCCCACCCCGAGGCGGTCCTGGGCGTGGCGGGCGAGGTGGCCTGCTCCTGCCCCCATCTGGCCGTCATCGCCGTCTCCGAGTCCACCGACAGGCAGTTGATCCTCTCCGCCATGCGGACGGGGATCAAGGAGTTTCTCACCAAACCGCTGGATGCGAAGGAGCTCGGGGAGGCCCTGGAGAAACTGACCCTCGGTGGGACGGAGCGCCGGGCGGCAGGGAAACTGGTCACCGTGCTGGGCAGCGCCGGGGGAATGGGGGCGAGCGTGGTGGCGACCAACCTGGCGGCGGAACTGGCCGCCCTTACCGAAGGGGCCGTGGCCCTGGTCGATCTGGACTATCGCTTCGGGCAGGTGGGCACGTTACTGGACGTGGAACCGACCTACACCATCGCTGATTTGTGCGACTCTCCGGAGCAACTGGAGACCCAGATGATCGAGCGGGCCCTGGTCCGGCACGCCAGCGGCGTGAGGGTGCTATGCCGCCCCAAGCAGTTCAATCAGGCGGACAACATCACCGCGGCCCACTGCGTCGGCGTGCTCTCCGGCCTGACCGGTTCGCACGAATACGTCGTGGTGGACGGTCCCAACCGTTTCGACCTCGGAGCCAAGGCGGTGCTCGACCTGGCGGACGTGAACTTGCTGCTCATCCAACTGCTCGTGCCGTGCGTACGCAGCGCCCTGCGTATGCTCGAGGGCATGCAGGAGGCCGGTTACAACCTTTCCCGCATCCACCTGATCTGCAATCGGGTGGGGCGCCAGGGCGGTCAACTGTCGATCGAGGACGTCGAAGCCGCTCTGAGCCGGGAAGTTTTCGCCGCCCTCCCGGAGGATTGGGCCACGATGAGCCGGGCCGTCAACATGGGGGAGCCGCTGATTATCGGAGCCGACAGGAGCAAAATCCGGCTGGCGCTGGCCGATCTCGCCGCACGACTGCACCGGGCGGCGGACTCGACCGACGATAGAGATGAACGAGAGGGAATCCGGAAAGGCCGCGGCCTGTTCAGCCGGATTTTTAGCAAAGCCTGACGGTTAACCTAGTGAAGAAGGAGCGCCTTCGTGTTCGGAAAACGCCCCGCCGCCACCGTGCCGTTGCCTCCGCCGCCGGCTAAGCCGGCACCGGAGAAAAAAACCGAAACGCCGGCCCTGCGTTCCGGGAGGTCCGCCCAGGACAAGCTGGCGCAATTCAACGAGCTCAAGACCCGCATGCACCGCAAGCTGGTCGACAAGCTCGATCTGGCCCGGATGACCGGAGACGAGGAGACCCTCCGGGCTCAAGTGCGCGAGGTGGTCACCGTGCTGTGCGAGCAGGAGAACACCCTGCTCAACTACAACGAACGGCAACGACTCATCAGCGAGATCCTGGACGAGACCTTCGGGTTGGGTCCGCTGGAAGTGCTGCTGACCGACCCGAGCATCAGCGACATTCTCATCAACGGCCCCCATCAGATCTACGTCGAGCGGCGCGGGATCCTGGAAAAAACCGAGGTCCGGTTCCGGGACAACGCCCACCTGATGCACGTGATCGACAAGATCGTCTCGGCGGTGGGACGGCGGTGCGACGAGACCTGCCCCCTGGTGGATGCGCGCTTGGCGGACGGGTCGCGCGTCAACGCGGTCATCCCGCCGCTGTCCATCGACGGACCGTGCATGTCCATCCGGCGGTTCGGGACCGATCCGATCACCTGGGACGATTACATCCGTTTCAAGTCGTGTACGCCCGAGATGGTCGACTTCCTGCGGGCCTGCGTGACCGGGCGGCTGAACGTTCTGATCGTCGGCGGGACCGGCTCGGGCAAGACCACCCTGCTCAACAACCTCTCGGGTTTCATCCCGGCCAACGAGCGGATCGTGACCATCGAGGACGCCGCGGAGCTGCAACTGCGTCAACCGCACGTGGTGCGCCTGGAAACGCGCCCGGTCAACATCGAAGGCAAAGGGCAGATCACCATCCGCGACCTGCTCATCAATAGCCTGCGTATGCGCCCGGACCGCATTGTGGTGGGTGAGTGCCGCGGCCCGGAGACCCTGGACATGTTGCAGGCCATGAACACCGGTCACGATGGCTCGCTCACCACCGTCCACGCCAACAGCACGCGGGACGCCGTGCAGCGCGTGGAGACCATGGTGATGATGGCCGGCTTCGAGTTGCCCGTAAAGGCGATCCGCCAGCAATTTGCCTCTGCCGTGGACATCATCGTCCAGGCCCAGCGCCTCACCGGGGGACCGCGTAAAATCACCACCATCACCGAAGTGCAAGGTATGGAAGGTGACATCATCACCATGCAGGACCTCTTCGCCTTTGAACAACAAGGGGTGAACGGGGGGGGTAGGGCCTTCGGGCAGTTCGTGGCCACCGGCATCCGCCCTGGTTTTCTCGAGCGGCTCAAGGCCGCCGGAGCCGAGGTCGATCCCGGGCTGTTCGAGCGGCAGGTGTTGATGACCGACCGGGACGACGGTGGGAGTTGAGGCTGAGGGCTTGAAGATGTTTACCGGGCTCGCCTTATCGTTCGATGTGAGAACCGCGCTGTTTGCAGCCCTTCCGATCTGCGGTTCGATCTTGCTGGCTCTGGGAATCTACCAGGTTGTCGAGGACGCGCGGAAAGTGGGGCGTCGCCGGTTGCTGGACCGCCTCAAAGGCGATCGGCGGGACCAGACGGCCAACGAAGTCGCCTCGATCCTCAAGAAAACGCTCCATCAGAATGCCGACGACGAACTGTTCGGCAAGCTGATCAGCCGGCTCAGTTTCGTGCCCTGGCTGCAAACGCTGCTGGAGCAGGCCAACGTCCATTGGAGCGCGTCACGCCTGACCTTCAATTTGCTGGCGGCGGCGGCCATGGTCGTGATGCTCCTGAAAGTCCTGCACTTCAACACCCTGGCCGCCGTGGGTTGCGCCCTGGCCACCCTCTTGAGCCCGATCCTGTACCTGTCCATGCGCCGCAAGCGGCGGATGGCCCGGCTCACCCATCAGCTCCCGGACGTGTTCACGATGATGGGCCAGGCGTTGCGGGCCGGGCATGGGCTGGCCTCGGCCATCCAACTGATCCACGAACAGATGCCCGACCCGATCAGCACGGAGTTCGGCCGGGTGTTTCACGAACAGAACCTGGGGATCAAGATCGAGGACGCTTTGCTGGCCATGACCGGCCGGGTCGATTCGCTCGACCTCCGCTTCTTCGTCACCGCCGTGCTGATCCAGCGGCAGACCGGGGGCGACTTGGCCGAGGTGCTCGACAAGATCGGGGGGGTAATCCAACAACGGGTCGAGTTGTTCGGTCTGGTTCGCGGGCTCACCGCGGAAGGTCGCCTGTCGGGCTGGGTGCTGTTCGCCCTGCCCATTGTGGTGTTCCTCGCCTCGATGATCCTCAACCCCGATTACATCACCGTGCTGCTGACCGACCCACGCGGCAAGCTCATGCTCGCCATGGCCATCGGCATGCAGCTCATGGGAATGGCGATGATCCGTTGGATCGTCAATATCAAGGTTTAGACCGCATCCACGGAGACCGCACGATGTCCTTCTATCTCGTCGCCGGGTTGATCGTGATCAGCATCAGTCTGATTGCCTACGCCCTGCTGCCCAACCGCAGGCGGGAGGAACAGGAGACCCTCCGCCGCCGCATGACCGACGGCCAGTCTTCCGCAGAGCGCCTCGAAGGTCTGCGCCGGCAGGCCAAGGACTCCATGGGCGAGAAGATGATGAAGAAGATGGCGCCGCTGGCGATGAAGCCGGTGATGCCCAAAAACGCCGAGGAAATGTCGCGTCTACGCATGAAATTGTCCAACGCCGGTTTTCGCCGGGAGAACGCCCCCACCCTCTTCTTGGCCAGCAAGACTGTCTTGGCCGCGGGGATCGCCGTCGTGGCCCTCATCTACGCCTTCTCGCGCGGTTATGGGTTGCAGCCACTGCTGAGCATTTTGGTGTTCTCCGCCGGGATCGGGTTTATGGCCCCGAATCTCTGGCTGAACTCCGCCGTCGCCAAGCGCGTCGAGAAAATTCGTGACGGCCTGCCCGACTCCGTGGACCTGATGGTGATCACGGTGGAATCCGGGTTAGCGCTGGACGCGGCCATCCAGCGGGTCGGAGACGAGCTGCGCAACGTCCACCCGGTGGTGAGTGAGGAGTTCCAGATCGCCACGCTGGAGGCCCAGATGGGTATCCCGCGGGGCGAAGCCCTGCAGAACCTCGCCGCCCGTTCCGGGACGCCGGAGCTGAGATCGCTGGTCGCCATCATCAATCAGGCGGAACGGTTCGGCACCAGTATCGCCCAGGCTTTGCGCCGGCAGTCCGACGCCATGCGCGTCAAACGCCGTCAGGCGGCGGAAGAGCGGGCCCAAAAGACGGCCGTCAAACTCATGATGCCGCTGATTTTCTTCATCTTTCCGGCCATCTTCATTGTGCTGGGTGGTCCCGCCGCCCTGAAGATCATCGACGCGTTCTCCAAGTAGGGGGCCGTAATCCGCTCGACTTCTGCCGGCCGTATCGCCGTTTCGGGCTCCGCGGACCCAACGGAGGTGGGCAGGCGCGCTCCCCGGCGATGGTCCGAGGGGTCTACCGATCACGTATGGTCTATCAAAAACAACGGTGTCGTCGGCAGGTTTGCCCGCCGTGAGATTATCAAGAAGCACGAGTGTGGCCAGAATTTGTGGTAAAATGGGAGGGCGAGGCTCCTGCCGAGCCGCATGATTTTCGCCAGAAGGCTCGCCCTCCCCAATCGCCAGGATTTGTGGCCGCACCTAGAAGCACGAGGCAAATACGAGGAACTTGACTATTTCTAAAAATAGGATTATACTATAATACTGTTGTATTATATTAGGATAATAACATGAGAAAGCGGCTGAAGAGAGATGCGCGGAGAAGGGCGACCGTAGGGGGACGGCGTCGTGCGAAAGGAAAAACGCGGGCAACGCTGAAGGCGGCCCCGCCAGGAGGTATCATCACGCTGAGGACCCGGCGGCCCACCGGCGGCAGGGGGGTTGGGTTGGGCGCCGGCGTCTGCGTCGTTGAGGGGGTGGGGACCAGCCTGGAGGTGGTTTCCTCCGTCCGGGAGCAGTTTCGTACCGGAAAACGTGCCACCGGAAGCGTGGATGCCATGCTGGCGGAAGCGGGGAGAAAACTCGGTAGGGGGGTTAAATGGGTCCGCGTGAGCGAGGTGCTCGCGGCGGCGGGCCATGTCCATCGCCTGAGGATCATGGCTTATCTGTTGGAGGGACCGGCGACCTACCGGGGTCTCCAAAGGGCGACGGGGTTGCAAGTCGGACCATTGTATCACCACATCGACAAGCTGCGGTTGGCCGGCCTGATGGGCCCGAAGGAACGCGACTTGTACACCCTGACTCGGGCCGGGCGAAATCTGCTGCTCTTGGCGATGGTCCTGGGGCCGCTCGTCCGGCAACGCCGGTTACGGCCGACACCGCGCCCTTGAAGTCCCCGGAGGCGACGCCTGGTAGGGGCTACACTCCGGGTCCGGACAGCCCGCCGGCGCGCGTTTGACGGGCTTGAACCGCCTACCGTCGCCGAACCCCATTAGCGTAGTGCCTCACCATTGACGCAACATATTCTTTGCCGAACCGCGACCGTCAGCCCTTGACATTTGATGTCAAGGGTCAGGGAGCGGTCCAGCACGTCGCCAAGTCATGCCGCTCTCTTACGGTCGCGGTTCGGATAAGCTGCAGTTTCACTGAGGCACTACATTAGTTGGAAAGCTCGGCCCAGAATGCTGACGAGCGGTGAGTGAAAAGGGCTTGAACTCCAAAGGGCGGGGAGACGGAGGGCGATCTCAATCCAGGCGGAGCAGGGCAACGGATTCGTTGAATTCAGCTTTGTTTCCCGGTGTGGTTCCTTGGTGTTCGGGGAGTCTGGTTAACGTCCGATAAGATATGTTCTGTTACATTGGCCGGCAGGGGGGCTGTAGTTGGTCTTTTTCGGACCCTTGAGAGAGCTGGCGTACGATCGCGTGCGGTGGCGGCACAGTTTGGGCGAAGGTGGTGGATGGCCTATGGACGCTGACCGCCGCGACGAGGCTGCTGGCCCTGCGGCTGGCCGGGTGCGGCCTGCTCGCGCAAAGCGGCCAGGTCGATGCCGTCCACCGGGGCAAAAGACGAGCGACTGCGGATGTCAAAACGATAGACGACCATGCGCTGCGCTGTCGCATCGAGGACGTACAGCAAATCTTCGTCGACCTGGAACTGCCCGGTGGTCAGCACATAATCGCCGGATTGGACCCCGGGACCGGCGGCGGCGAGGGCCGGCGGCGGCTGGCTGGTCACCAGGATCAAACCGACCACCAAGATCGTGGCGGTGATGCTGAGGACGCCGATCGCAAAGTCTTTGTGGTCCATTTCGATCTTCTCCTGGAACTAAGGTTGGCTTCGCTTCATGTCGGATTCGAGGTCACGCGACTGGATGAGGGTAAGTTTTCCGTCAGGTAAACCGGTATTGGTCTTCCAGTGGGTCGGGATGAAGCAATGCAGCCTGCGCCCCTGTTGGTCCAGTATGTACACGGCGTCAAAGTCTTTGTGGACCTTGACGGTGCATATCGCGAAGTCGCCCGGGCGCCCGCCCGAGCCGGCGTAGGCCGCCGGGAGCAAGGGTCGGGTGAAGATCAAGGCCGCCGCCAGGATCAGGTTGATTCCGACCAGGGCCACGATCAGGCCACGTTTGGTAAGCATGAGGACTCTCCTCCTCGGGTAAAGTTACGCTTGATGGGAGCGCTTCGGATTCTTAAAAGCGATGGCACAGATGAGCCCAACCATGACCACGGAAAACAGCCACTGGAAGATGGGCTTCTGAGGGTTGGGTTCCCCCGCGCGGTTGATAGCCCAAGCGGTCGGCACCGCTCCGTAGGTCAACCACAGGACGGCACCCGCCATTAAGGCACGCTTGACGGGATTCCACCTGGTACCTGATCGCCGATACTGTCGATCTTGGGTCTCCATATCCTCTATTATAGGGCTGAAAAGTCTCCGGTAAAGGGGTTTCCTTGACCTGCGGAAGTGGATTTCCCGTATCAGCGGGCGAGTGGTTCCGACGACTCTTGGATCGGTTTGGCCAGGCGGCGGAAGGTGGCGGCGGGAACGGTGAGGGTGTCCCAGGCGGGCGAGCGGCGTTTGGCGTGGGCCTGGTAGTCGGCCAGGGAGATGCACATAAACGCATAGTATTCGTCGCGAAAGGGGTGGACGTGGCAGGCCAGGCGGCGGTCCGGCTCGTCGCGCAGCCAATAGGCAAAGACGAACATCCCGCGAAAGCCCGACCCGAAAGCCCCCTCCCATTGCTGTAGGCCGGTCAAATCCTCCTGCGTGACCCAGTTCTCCCAAGTGCGCCGATTGGCCTCGGTGTCGTAGGGAAACTTGCGGCCTTTGACATCGGCCAGCCACGTCGGCTCGCCCGGCCGATAGACCAGAAAATCGAACGATTTAATCCGCGCCCCGGCGAAGATGATCTTCTTCTGCTCGTCCACCGGCACGTAGGCGATGCCGCGGGAGCGGAGGTAGTCCTCGAACGCGGCTTCATAATGAATGTGGCGGCGGGTCATGGTGGACCGCCCGGCCGCGCCGGGAGTGATGGTCCGCGCAGAGCAGAACTGTGGAGCGCTGAGTGCATACGGTAATTTTGTAATTCTATTATTCTAAAATAATAATTCATCTCGCCCTCGTCGCCGCTAGCCGGTAAGCGCCGTCGCTCCCCCGGAGCCGCTTGAGCCCAGGGCCCGGACAGGGTCTTGGAGCAACGCCGCGAGAGGCTGGACCTGCTGCGTGCCCGTGGTCATGTCCTTCACGGAAACGGTGCCGTCCGCGAGCGTCGCGTCCTCGACGAGAATCACCCGGCGGGCGTTTCCTTCGTTGGCCTGCTTGAGCTGCTTGGCGAGTGATTGGCGGCGATAGGAATAGGCAGCGGCGATGTTCCGGCGGCGCAGCTCGGCGGTGATGGCCAACACCCGCCGGAACAGGGCCGGGTTCTTGGGGTCGGCATCGACCACAAACACCGCGGTGTGCGGCTGGAGGTCCGCCAGCAGGCCGAACTCGGTGAGCACGTCCTGAAGGACCACGTCACCCATGCCGAAGCCGACGCCGGACATAGGCGGCCCCCCTACCGTCTGGAGCAGTTCCCCGTAGCGTCCGCCGCCGCAGATCGCCCGCCGCAATTCCCCCCGGCCGACGGCTTCGAACACCGGTCCGGTGTAGTAGGCCAGCCCGCGGACCACACCCATGTCGAAGGTGCAGTATTCCCCCACGCCCAAATCGTCGAGCAGATCGAAGAGCCGCCGGACCTCGCCGACCTGGCGGGTTCCCTCGCGATCGTGTTCGACCGCTTTCGCCACGTGGACCAAACCTTCGGAGCCTTGAGCGTCGCCGAGATGCAAAAGCAGTCCTTCCTGGGCGGGCGGGACTTGCAGTTCCGCGATGGCCTGGCTGAACTCGTCGGCGGCGAGCTTGTCGCGCTTGTCCAGGATGGCATAGACGGCGTCGAGTCGGTCTTCGGCGAAACCGTTGGCGCGCAGGATCGCCGCGACCAGCGACCGCGAGTTGATCCGCATGACCACCTGCTGAGGCGTCAGGCCGACTTCGCGGAAAAAGTCAACGGCCACGAAGATGCACTCGGCGTCGGCGAGCACGTCGTCTTCGCCGAGGATGTCGATGTTCCACTGGAAGAACTCACGGAGGCGGCCGCGCTGCGGACGCTCCCCGCGGCACATCCGCGGCACGGCATACCACTTGATCGGCTTGGACAGGGACTGGGCTCGTGCCGCCACCATCCGGGCGAGCGTCGGCGTCATTTCCGCGCGGATAGCGAGTTCCCGCCCACCCCGATCCTGAAGGTGGAATAGCTGCGCCACGATCTCGTCGCCGCTCTTGACGCGAAACAGATCAAGGTCCTCCAGAATCGGACCGTCGTACTCCTCGAAGCCGTTGCGCCGCGAGACGCGGTGCCACCGCTCCATGATCCAATTGCGGACGGCCATCACCTCGGGATAGTAATCGCGCATTCCCCGCGGGGCTTGGAACTTCAAAGAGGCCACTCCGTACGATGGATCCTACGAGGTCCCGTTCTCGGGCCGGACTACCGCCAAGAACCGGTCCAGTTCACCCGCTACTTCCTCCAGCGTCTGCCGGCAGTGAAACACCAGCGGTGCCATTTTGCTCCATTGTAGCTCGAATGAGTAGGCCTGGCGGAAAACGTGCCGGAAGTCCAGATAGGTACGCAAGCGATCCCGCAAACTCACGGAGATAACAGACGGGCGGTTTGGCCCAGGACGGGCCATGCTCTCAAGAAGTTGACTGTGCCAGGCCTCGCCGCGCGGCGGGCCGCCGTCCAAATGGATGGCCACGCGCTTGAAGAGGTTCTCGATGCCCGTGTAAAGGGAATGGAGCAAACCCGCGGCAGCGAGCGTTTCAACGCGGTTGGGAGCGCGGACTCTGGCTTGGTCGATCAGAGGTCCGAACTGGTCCAACGCCCTCCACAGTTGAGCGAGCTCTAGGGCGATTTCCTCGCGAAGCTCAGGCGACACGATGAAGTAAGCCTTTCTTCTTCAAGTATTCGGTGAAGAGGTTCTGCTCATCGAGGTCGATCAGATCCAGCGTTCGCCCCAGGATACTGTGCGCTTCGCCCATGGTCTCAAAGAATCTCTCGGGCGGCAGGCCGGAAACTGCCATATCGACATCTGAATCCTCGCGTATGGTCCCAATCGCCGCGGAACCGAATAGATACACCGCGTGCGCTCCGGCCGCCTTGAACACCTCAGCAGCGTGAGCGATGCGTTCTCCGAGGTCTCCTTCCATGAGCTTGGCTCTCATGCCTGACTACTTCATTATGGCGTCCGCCTGGGACCGCGCCCAGCACGCTCTCGAAAACGGATCGGTGAACTCTCCGGCCTGGCCGCGGTACGGCGGAATTGTAACGCCCCGCGGCTACGGTGTCAGGAATTCGACTTCGCGGCGATGCTCGTGACCGGCCAGGTCCAGGACGGTGAACTCGGCGTGGGTGGTCCCGCTGAGGTTCACCAGGTCCCAGGCCGGCTCATAGCGGACGGTGTAAACGCGGTTTCGGTCTGGGTCCTCCACGGTGAACCCCCCTACCGGCGGCCGGGCCGGGGCGATCGACGCCGCGGTTCCGTCGGCCTTGCGCAGGACCAATCGGCCCGTGTTGAAATCGAAATCGTCCGCGCCGGCGGTCAGGGTCAGTTCCACGTTCGACTGGTAGACCAGCAGAATGATCACACCGCGGGCGATGACCGAGTCGGGAGGATCGGAGGCGCTGCCTACCTGGAGCAGCTTGCCGCCCACGACCATCCGATCCCGCTGCCCGTACTGGCGATAGGCGGTGGCCCCCACGCGAATTTCCCGCCCCTGCCAGGCCTCGGGCATGCGGTACGCCAGGGTGTATTTACCGCCGGCGTCCAGCACGGGGTCAGCGGAGGCGTCATCGAGGGTAAGGAGGCAGTAGTCCGCAATGCCCGTTGGATTGATCGGCTGCTTCTTGAAGGGCTGTGTCAGGATGAAACTGAAACGCACCGTCTCGCCCACGTGGGCGGCCTGACGCCTGGCGATTGACCACTCGCCGCTCATTCGCGGACCGGTGCTGGTGGCGAGTGACCCGCTGAAGCACCCGCCGAGCAGCGGCAGGAGGCAAGAGGCAAGAGGCAAGAGGAGGTTCAGCGGCGATCCGAAGGGGAGCGTGGTTGGCGGTGCCACTTGCCTGGTTCTGAGTCCTGAGTCGTTAGCCGGTACTCTTCCGCCTGGCGCGGGCCCGGCGTTTGCGCTCCCACCGCGCGGCATAGGCCTCGATGTGCTCCGGACGGGTGAAGAGGTTCTCGTAGTCATGGGTTCCGCTTTCGTAGTCGCATTCGCCGGCTTTGTACTGGCGGCAAATCCGCGGGCGAGTTTCGTAAACGCCGCAGCGCAGGTCCGCTTGGAGACTGCGGCAGCGGGTGGCGAACTGGATGTACCAATCGCCATCCTCGACGAACACGGTGACGTTCTCGTGCATGAGGTACCAGTGGATGTCGTCGAAATCGCCTTGGGTCGTTGGCGTCTCGATGGGCAGGGCGAGGTATTTGCAGCACACCGCCGTGCAATGCTCGCACAAGATCGACTCCATGCCGGCAGCCCTTTCTTGCCAAACGCCCCTGGTGAGCCGATTATAAGATGCGCGGCGATAAACGGCCATCCTGCCGAGCGGCAAACGAGCGTTCACCTCGGCGGCCGGGGTAAGGACCATGCGAAACTTGCGTAGCCCATCCGGCGGAACGGTGCGCATCATCTCCGGCCAATGGCGTTCGCGGAGAATTGAGGTCCCTCCGGGTGACCGCACGCGCCCCATGCTCGATCGGGTGAAGGCCGCGGTGTTCGACGCCCTGGGGTCCGACTACGGGACCCCCGGACGCCTGCCCCCGCTCACGGTGGCGGACGTGTTTGCGGGAGGCGGGACCCTGGGTTTGGAGGCGCTGTCCCGCGGGGCCCGCGCCACGGTGTTCATCGAAAACGATGGTCCGGCCTTGGCCGCCTTGCGCCGCAATCTCACAAAACTGCGGGTGGGAGCGTCCGGCGCCGTTGAGGCGGTAGATGCCTGGTCGGTGAGGCTCCCTGAGATTCTGCTGCAGTATCGTTGCTCCCTGGTCCTGCTCGACCCCCCCTACCGCGACGCACAGGACACCGGCCCGAACGGCAAGATCATGCGGTTGCTGAAAGAACTGACCCGATTCGCCGACGAGGCGGAGCATCCGGTGCTGTTGCTGCACCACCCCGGCGAGGCGACGTTCGATCTCGCCGGCCTCGACCCGTGGATCGTGCGCGCCGTCCGCCGCTACGGGACCACCGGCATCACGTGGCTCGAGACCCGCAAGTGGGAGGCCCCGGCCAACCGGTGTGCGGAGGATTCCCCATGACCGGTCGATCGGCGCGGCAGGCCGCGGAAGAAATCGCCGCCACGCTCCGCCGGAACGGATTCGAGGCCCTGTTGGCTGGCGGGTGCGTGCGGGACCTGCTGCTGGGGCGCGAACCGAAAGATTACGACGTGGTCACCAACGCCACGCCGGACCAGGTCGTCGCCCTGTTTCGTCGCACGGAGAAGGTCGGGGCCCAGTTCGGCGTGGTGATCGTGCGGCTGCACGGTTGCATGATCGAGGTCGCCACGTTCCGCTCCGACGGCGATTACCGCGACGGCCGCCATCCCGACTCCGTCCGCTTCGCGTCGGCCGAGGAAGACGCCCGCCGCCGGGACTTCACCATCAACGGCATGTTCCTCGACCCAACCGACGGGCGCATCATAG
>JBGPAW010000062.1:0-13214 GCA_041480905.1 Phycisphaerae bacterium | reverse complement strand
CTCCGAAAGGTCCATTCCTGGAAAAAGCGTCGTTGTGTTCATGCCCCGCAGTTTACCATGTACGTCAAGGAGATTTTTTCTCAGGCTCGTAAGGGAGCGACCCTCCTGGGAGATCAGTCCCGGCTGTTTGCTCGCGAGGTGCCTTGCCACGGGTTAACCCGAATCTCACAGAGAAAGTGGATAAGATGTCAGCAAAATCGCCTCCAACGCACTTGCGAGCACAGAGAACATCTTTACCCCCCTTACCACTCTCCCCTCCTATTTTTTCGCTTCGGCCCTCTCCCGGCGAACCTTGTCGATGATCTCTTCCTGAATGGCGGCCGGGACGCGCCGGTAGCACAGAAACTCCATGCTGAAGGTGGCCCGGCCCTGCGACAGGGAGCGCAGGTCGGTGGCATAGCCCAACATGTTGGCCAGCGGCACCTCGGCCAGGATCACGGTCAGCGGGCCCTTGACCTCCGAGCCAGTGATCAGGCCCCGGCGCGCGGAGACGTCGCCGGTGACGCCGCCCTGGAACTCGGTGGGCGTTTCGATTTCGACCTTCATGATCGGTTCGAGCAGGGCCGGCCTGGCCGCCAGAAACGCCTGCCGAAAGGCCTCCCGGGCGCAGAGTTGGAACGCCAGGTCGGAGGAGTCGACCGAGTGCGCGGAGCCGTCCTCGAGGACCATCTGGACCTTGATGATCTCAAAGCCGGCCAGCGGGCCTTTGGCCCGCGCCATCTGAAAACCCTTGTCGACCGAGGAGATGTACTCGGTGGGGACGCTGCCGCCGAAGACCTGGTTCTCAAACACGTAGTCGTCCGCGCCTTCCCAGGGCAGCGGCGCCAGCCGCCCGACGACATGGGCGTATTGGCCCGCGCCGCCGGTCTGCTTCTTGTGCTTGTAGTTGTAGGTGCTCGTGGTCGTCGGCGCCTCACGGTAGCTGACCTTGGGGCGGCCGACCTCAACCTGAGCCTGGTACTCCCGCCGGATGCGCTCGACGTAGACCTCCAGGTGCAATTCGCCCATGCCGGAGATGAGCGTGTCGCCGGTTTCCTCGTCGTGGTGCACGTGGAAGGTCGGGTCCTCCTTCATGAACCGATTGAGGGCCTTGGACATCGGATCGCGGTCGGCCGATCGGGCGGGCCGGATGGCCAGCGCGACCACTGGCTCGACCGCGTGGATGCGCTCCAAGGCCAGGTTGATGGCCAAGTCGCAGAGCGTGTCGCCCGAGGTGCAATCGACCCCCATGAGGGCCACGATGTCGCCGGCGCGGGCCTCATCGAGGTCTTCGCGATCGTCCGCGTGCATGCGGAGGATGCGGTTGATGCGCTGCTTCTTGCCCGTCCGGGTGTTGAGGTACTGCGCGCCGCGGGTCATCGTGCCCTGATAGAGTCGCGTGTAGGTCACCTGCCCGAACGGTTCGTCCACGATCTTGAAGGCCATGGCGACCACCGGGCCGTCCGGATCGGCGGTGACGGTGATCTCGGCCCCCTCGTTGTGGTTGTCCGAGGCGTAGGCTACGTGGTCCAGGGGCGAGGGCAGGTAGCGGCCGACCGCGTCCAGGAGCGGCTGCACGCCTTTGTTGTGGTAGGCGCTGCCGAGCAGGACGGGGGTGATGTCGCGGGACAAGGTCGCCCGGCGAAGCGCGGCGTGGACCAGTTCCGGCGTCGGGTCGCGGTCCTCGAGCATCACCGCCAACAGCTCGTCGTCATAGAGGCTCAGCGTGTCGAGCATGCCGTGGCGGGCGCGCTCCGCCTCGGCGCGCAGGTCCGCGGGCACGTCGGTGACCACCACCTTCTCGCCGTTGGGGCCTTCGAAGCGCACGGCCCGCATCTCGATCAGGTCCAGGAGCCCCGCGAAATGGTCGCCGGCCCCGATGGGAATCTGGATGGGGACCGCCACGTGCCCGAGTTTGGTTTCCAGATCGGACACCACGCGAGGGGGGTCGGCCCCGACGCGATCCATCTTGTTGATGAACACCAAGCGCGGGACCCGATACCGCTTCATCTGCCGGTCCACGGTGATCGACTGCGACTGCACGCCGCCGACCGCACAAAGTACCAGGACGGCCCCGTCCAGAATCCGTAGCGAGCGCTCGACCTCGATGGTGAAGTCCACGTGGCCCGGCGTGTCGATGATGTTGATGGTCCGCTCGCCCCAGTCGACGCTGGTCGCGGCGGCGGTGATGGTGATGCCGCGCTCGCGCTCGAGCTCCATGTAGTCCATGGTGGCGCCGCCATCCTTGCCGCGGACCTCCTGCATGCGGTGGATGCGTCCGGCATAGAACAGGATGCGCTCGGTGAGCGTCGTTTTGCCCGCGTCGATGTGGGCCGATATTCCGATGTTGCGAATGTGAGTCAGACGTTCCATGTTGTTCCCTTCTCTATCATTCCGCAATCCGCAATTCCCGACGGTTCTTCGGTCCGCCGTAGGCCTGCACCGCCGCGGATCAGACCGCCGCAGGCCGCCAGCGGGGAAGGCACGCTCGTCGCTCTATGGTTCGTCAGGTAATTCCGGGCCGGAACACCCGGTCAGACCCGAAAGGACGCCCCGAAATCCCTAGAGATTCGCTAGGATACCACACCCGGGCGAGAAAACAAGGGCCCCGGACACGGCGGTCTCGTCGCTAGCGCAACCCGACGATCTCCGCCAACAGCAGCAGCCCATCCTGGAACCCCAGGGGCAGAATCTGCTCCGACAACGGGGAGGTCATGAATTCCTGGTCCGCCAGAAAAGTGTCCGCGGGCGAGACCGCGTCCATCAGGTCCGCCGGGTCGTTCACGTGGTTGAGCCCGAGAATGTGTCCCGATTCGTGAGTGGCGATGTTGCCGATGGCCACGCCCAGTTCCTCGGCCGTCGGCGGCGTGCTGAACACGTCCGGGGTGAAGGACTCGGCGAAAATGACGGCTACGTCCGTCGAGTCCGTGTTGTAATGGTCCACCGCCTCGGAGATGCCGAAGGCGACGGGGTTCATTCCGCCGAAGAACACGGTCGAGTAAGGGGCCGACGGCGGCGGATCGTCGCTGGTCACCACGTCCACCGCGAACCCCGCATAGTTCTCGCGGACCGTGTCCACGATCACGGATTTGATCAAGTCGGTCTGGCCGGCGTACCGGCGCGCGATGTTGGCCGCGTCGAAGGGTTCCACGTTGGTCACCGGGATGTTCGGCGCATGCACCTCCCCGCCGTCGAAGTCGAGCAATAACGTCTGCCGCTCAGGGGGCGGCACCGGGTTATTGTGGGAAACCGTTACCGCCGCCTGGTAGCCGCCGACGCCGGCATCGGGACTCCACGCGAACGCGGAGGCCCCCACCGCAAGATAATAGCGGTCCGAGGAATGTCGCACGATCTCGTCGATGTAGGAGTCCAGCGGGCGCGGTTCCGTCTCCCGATCGTCGTTGTCCATGAACAGCTTCTCCTCTCCGTCGAACAGGGCGATGGACACGTCCAAGGGATCGTCCTGGGTGTTCAGGTCCACGACCACGCGGTCGCCCGCGGCCAACGGACCCAGGTCGAAAACGTCCAGATCACCAAGGGCCTCGATGGTGCCCTGCAACTGGGCGACGTTGGTGCGATCGAACACCGCGATGAGCGCCTCCGCGAACGTATCGTTGGGTTCGCCGTGGGTTCGTCCCCTGGGGCTGAGGGCCCGGCGATCCACGTTGCCGTCTTCGATGGCCCCGGTCCCATCCGATGGTCTGGGCGATGGCGCGAGCGCTCCGCAGCCCGTCAGGACCGCCCCCCAAAGCACTCCGAGCACCACGCCCGCTGCACGTTCCCGGACCCGAAGTCGTCGTGGGGAAACTCCGCCTCTGTTTTTGGATAAATACTCTTGTTTAATGGCCGGTCCCCTGAATAACCGCGGCCGGACTCTACGCCGACCGCAGCGCCGGAGTGTACGAGCGGGCGGAGTGTCCCGTCAACTTGGCGCTGGGGAGGGGTCCACCTGGACACCATAGATTTCTTGGACGACGGCGCCGAAGTGCGGGGGCAGCTTCCGGGTCGATGCGAGGCCGCTGTCCTCTTCGGCATCATGGTCGGGAAGCTCGCCCTCACCGGAACGGTCCCCATCGCCGCGCCTGCGCCGGCCGGCGCGGAGGCGGCGTTGGACCTCCAAAGCCCGGCTGTGCGCCCGCCGTTGTTCGGAGATCATCTTGGACAGCGCGTGCAGGTCTTCGAGCGTCAAGTCGTCGCTGTCCAGGGCTTCACACAACTTGCCCACCAGCTTGAGGTAGATACCGCGCCCCCAGACATCCGCCTCGGCCGAGTCCATCCCCACGAACACCGCCGATAGGGTACCCCCGATCGCGTTCATCCGCTGGCGGTACAACTCAAAATCCGGCGCGACTTCCCCCTCCGTCGCGGGCAGGAGTACTGGTTCAGTGGAGGCCCGCCGCGCCCGCGGGCGCGGCGGGGCCGTAATTCGGGGCCGCGAGAGCTTGGGCGACTCGGTCGTCATCGCGCTATTCCTCCAACGCCGGATCGCCGATGCAACGGTCCGCCACTTCCATCCCCGCACTGGTCAACCGGAACCAGCGCTTCCGCCAGGCGGTCAGCCTCTCGTCGCTCTCCGTGTCGGGGACCACTCGCTGCAGGTAGCCTTTCTCGCAGAGATAGGCCAGGTCCCGGCGGAACTGGTCCCACTCCAGCAGCGGAAAGACCGCCAACAGCGAGCGCAACAGTTGGTCGGCCTGCAACGCGGCGGGATACAGCATCTTGAGGACGACGAGGATTTCGTTCCGCACGCGCTTGATTTCACCAGTGGCTCGTCCGTTGGCCATCAGCACTGCTCCGCTCGATGGGGATGAATCACGTCCTCCTCCGGCGCGTCGCGCGTCGCGGCGGCGCCGGCGGCGTGCAGCCGCGACTCAATGTACCGCGACCAGCCGCGAACCACGTCGATTTCGGTCTCCAGCCGCGTCACCGCGGCCAGCAGCTTTTCGAGCTGGTGGCGGGCCGCCATGCTCTCGCGCAACCATTCCTCCTTGGTGGTGTAATCACGCTGCATCTCCACCAACGTCTGCTGCGCGCCGCCCACGGTCCCTTCCAGCACTTCGAGCCGGCGGGCCAGCTCGTTCTGCCGCGAGGTCTGATGCTCGCGCAGCGTGCGCAGGTGAAAGGTCACCACGGTCAGCGGGACCGCCACCAGCGGGGCCGACACCGCGACGAGAGCGGCCGCCGTCGGCCAGTCAATCATGGGTGGTGCTCCCCCACGGCGTTCCGTGTTCTACCGGGTCAGAAACGTCGTGATCACGGTGTTCACCAGGTTCAACAACTGATTGACCGTATCCACGCGAATGAGCCCGTCGGTCAGTTCCCGGCGGAAGGCTTCCACCACCGGATCATGCCGCAACGAACGGACTTCCGTTTTGCGCGGCGGCGACGCCAGAATGAGATCAATCGCGTCACCCGATCCGGGCGACTGCTGGTCTTTCCGGTCCAGGGTGTTCAGCAGGCGATCCAGTTCGTCGGTCAGGTTGGACATAAGAGTCTCCCCCACAAGTTCCAAGTTCCGGGGCTGGGTGAGTTAGCCCGGCGGCTGAGGCGATCGAGCGATGGACGGCGAGCGCCGGGCGTCAATCAGGGCGTAAATGTAGCGCCGGGCCTCGTCGCGGAGCGTCAGGCTTTCGACGGCCAGCCGCCGCAGCCCGTCGGTCACCTCGCGCAACGTATCGACGTTATCCCGGGTGGCGGCGAACCGGGTCTCCTCGACGCGGCGGTCCTGGCGGATACGGCCCAGGGCGGCGGTGAAATCGGCGACGTGCCGGTCCTGCTCGGCGGGGTTGTCGGCGGTCTGTCGTATCCGGTTCACGAACGCGGCGATGGCCGCCGATTCGCGCAGGTCATCCCCCGTGGTCAGGTCGTCGTGGTATTCCTGAAAAGCCCGTTCAAAAGCACCGGCCAAGGACTCGATCGAATCCGCGGCGGAGAGTTCGACCCGGGCGTCCCCGCCGCACCCCGGCACACCCATGATGCCCCAACCGACCAGCCACGCCGCCCACCGGCACTGAAAACGTCCCGCGCTGGACATGTTTCGATCTCCACCCCGATCGGTTCACAGGCGCACGACCGCGCGGGGTGTGACCGCGCCGCCCGCGCCCCGACATTTCCATCTGCCCATAGCACTTGGCGCTTGATCGAAACCCGCCGCCCGGCTGCCGATCGGCGGTTATTACCGTGCCGGGCCTTCAGCTTGGCGTGGCGGGTGTGGCCATAAGTTTTGGTAAATCGGGAGGGCGAGGCTCCTGCCGAGCCGTGTGATTCGGCTCGCCGGGAGGCTCGCCCTCCCTTGTTGCCAAAGTTCGTGGCCGCACCTGGCGTGGCACAATTCCTGGCCAGACCCTTTTCGTTCCGGCGTGATTCTTTTATCTTGACACGGCTACCGCTTTCACGGGGGAGGTTGTTTATGAGAACCAGGACTCGCGGGGCCTGCGGTATCGTGTGGTCGGTTGTGCTGTTGGCGGCGCCCACGGTGCTGTGGGCCGCGCCGGGCGATGTGCGGGCGACGTTCGATGCGCCGTGCAAGTATCCGGCGGGGATGGCGACGGATGGAAAGCATCTCTTCGTGGTGGACTGGCGCAGCGCGACGATCTACGAGGTCGATCCCGCGGATGGGCAGGTCGACCGGACTTGGCCGGCGCCGACGCTCAAGCCGCACGGGCTGACCTATGGCGGAGGGCGGCTGTACATCGGCGACGATCACACCGGCAGCATCTTCGCGTTGAATCTCGACAGCGGCACCGTGGAAAGCACGTTCCAAGCTCCGGCCTCCAGCGCGACCGGGCTGGCCTATGCCGACGGAACGCTGTTCATCCTGGCCAAAGACACGATCTACCGCGTGCTGCCCGAGGACGGGACGATCCTGGCCTACTTCCCCGTGCCGGACAAATCCTGCCAGGCCTTGGCCTACGACGGCAAGTACCTCTGGGTCGGCAACCGGATCAAGGACGAGTTCTACATGGTCGATCCGGAGCGCGGAAAAGTGATCGGCATCCTCGCCGCGCCGGGACCTTATCCGGCGGGCATCGCCTGGCTCGACGGGCATCTGTGGAACGTCGATTTCCAGACCCGCAAGGTCTACAAGCTCGCCGTCCGCGATGAACCCAGGTATCGCCTGTCCGACACACGGCGCGCTCGGGTCGAATACCTCTGGGCGCTGAACAACTACGGCCCGGGCGAGGTGACGGACCTGATCCTCAACGTGGCGGTGCCGATGGCGCTGCCCCATCAGAAGCTGCTCTCGGGGCTCGACTTCTCCACCGCACCCGCCAAGACGGTCTTGGACCAATGGGGACAAGCCTGCGCGGTGTTCGAGCTTGGCCGCGTCGCGGCGGGGACCAAATCCGCCGTGACCTATGCGGTGAACGTCGAAGTTTCCGCCATCCATTATCTGATCCTCCCGGAGAACACCGGCCGTTTGGAAGACATCCCGGCAGAGATTCGCCAGCCGTACACCGCCGACGCCCCGCACTACCGCATCAACAGCCCGTACATCCAGGAAACCGTTAAGAAGATCGTCGGCGACGAGAAAAACCCCTACTGGATCGCGCGGAAGATTTACGACTACGTGATCGAGCACCTGGAATACGAGATGGCCGGCGGTTGGGACGTGCCCGAGGCGGTGCTCAAGCGCGGCCGCGGCTCGTGCTCGGAGTACACCTACACGTTCGTGGCTCTGTGTCGGGCGGCGGGACTGCCGGCCCGCTACCAGGGCAGCATCGTGGTGCGCGGCGACGACGCCAGCATCGACGAGGCCTTCCACCGCTGGGCCCAAATCTATCTGCCGAACTACGGCTGGGTGCCGGTGGACGCCAACCGCGGCGACGCCGAGTCGCCCGCCGATCAGGCCCGCGGCTTCGGCGAGCTGAGCAACCGCTTCCTCATCACCACGCAGGGCGGCGGCGACTCGGAGTACCTGGGCTACGGGTACAACTCCTTCGCCAAGTACAAGACCACCGGGTACTGCAAGATTGACGAGGACAACTTCGGCTTCTGGGAGCCGCTCGGCGTCCCCGCGTCGCAGCCGCAGGGTAGCCAGGCCCAGCCGCAAGAGTGCGTCCCGAAATCAACCCCGTAGCGGGCGTCATGTGCCGTCGGCGGAGCAAAGTAGGGTGGGCATGGCCCACCCTGGCGTGGATCACCGCAACCACCCCGCCAGGTCTTTGGCGAAGTAGGTCAGGATCAGGTCGGCGCCGGCACGCTTGATGGCCGTCGTCGTCTCCAGGGCGCACCGTTTCTCGTCCAGCCAGCCGTTGCGCGCGGCGGCCTTAATCATGGAGAACTCCCCGCTGACGTGGTAGGCCGCCGTTGGAAGCCCGAACTCCTGCTTGAGCCGCCAGAGAATGTCAAGATAGTTCACCGCCGGCTTGACCATGATGATGTCCGCCCCCTCCTCGACGTCCAAGGCCGCCTCGCGCAGGGCCTCGTCCGCGTTGGCCGGGTCCATCTGGTAGCCGCGGCGGTCGCCCCACTGCGGCGCCGACTCCGCCGCGTCGCGGAAGGGGCCGTAGTAACCGCTAGCATACTTGGCGGCGTAGGACATGATCGGCAGATCGGCGAACCCGGTCTCGTCCAGCGCCTGACGGACGGTCCGAATCATGCCGTCGATCATGCCCGAAGGGGCGACCACGTCCGCCCCGGACTGGGCGTGGCTGACCACCTGCTTGGCCAAGTTCGCCAGGGTGGCGTCGTTGTCCAGTTCCTTGGTGCCGTCGCGGCGGGTCACCACCACGCCGCAGTGCCCGTGGTCGGTATACTCGCAGAAGCACACGTCGGTGATGACGAGCAAATCGCGGCAGGCCCGCTTAATGGCCCCGGCGGCGCGCTGGATGATGCCCTCGGGGTTCCAGGTGTCGCCCCCGACGGCGTCCTTGTGCTCCGGGATGCCGAAAAGGATGACCGCCGGTATCCCGAGCTGCTCCAGTTGCCGGCACTCCTCGACGGTCAGGTCGATGGACATCTGGGCGACGCCGGGCATGGACCCGATCTCCTTCCGCACGTCCTGGCCGCTCACCACGAACAGCGGGGCGATGAGATCGCTCACCTCCAGCCGGGTCTCGCGCACCATGCGCCGCAGGGTCTCCGTGCGCCGCAGACGCCTCATTCGGTTTTGCGGAAAAGCCATGATCGAACTCCTTTCTCAGTTCTCCGCACCTGTTTTTCTTGGTGTCCTTGCGTCTTAATGGCTCCCGTGCCTACGTAGCGCGGCTGCGTACGCTCAGCCGAAGATGCCCCAGGTGACGAACAGAAGCGCCGCCACGATCAACGCCGTCCACCAGATCCAGTTGCTCCGGCTGGAGGCGGCCGCGGCCAACGGCATCACCCAGTCCCCGCAGTGCGGGCAACGGTCGGTGTCGTCGTAGACCATATTGCCGCACGACGGGCAGGGGAGTTGGTCCTCCTCCCCGTCTTCCTCGCCGCCATCGGCAACCTCCGCGGCGAACTCGTCCGATTCGTCCTCATCTTTCCAACGCATGACCGCCCGCTCTGTTCAGGCCACCCTCGGGCTACGTCGTAATGGCTTCGCGCTCCTTGACGACTTCGAGCAACTGTCGGAAGCGCTCCGTCCCGGAGAACTCGCACAACTCAAACAAGGCGGCCTCGACCGTCGTCACCGCCGCTCCGCTCGCCCGCATCCGCGCCAAAGCCGTGTCCCGGTCCAAGGCCTGGCGCGAGCCAACCGCGTCCGCGCAGACAAACACCTGATAGTCCATGGCCACGAGGTCCAGCACGCTCTGCTGCACGCACACGTGGGCCTCGATGCCGCTCACGATGACCTGCGGCCGATCGATCCGCCGCAGCTTCTCGCGCACGGTCTCGTCGCCGCACGTGCTGAAGGCCGCCTTCTCCACCGTCTCGATTCCATATTCGGTCAACCGCCGGTCGATGGCCGGATGCGTCGGCCCCAAGCCTTTGACGTACTGCACTGTCGCCAGGACCGGCAGCTCGAAGACCCGCACACCCCGGATCAACTGGACGGCGGCGGAGAGCATGTCCGCGGCCCCGGCGACGTGCGGCAGCAGCTTGGCCTGCACGTCGATGACCAGGAGCATGGCCCGGTCCGCATCCAACCTCATGGCGTTGAGCATAGCTTCGGATCGTACTCAGAACCGGCGTGAAAGTCATCCGGCGTGGCAAAGATGGGATCAACCTCGCCGACTACGTGCTGTTTCAGCCGGAGCTGGAAGCCTCGGGGCCCGGGTAGTCGTCAGGGGTGTTCGCGTTCCCGTTTCCTTCCTTCGCGTGGCCGAGGGTTTTTTGGCGGAGGTGGGCGGGGGCCTTGGCCAACCGCCAACGGTCGTTCTCTTGGACGATCAGCAGGACTACCTGCCGGGTAGGCTCCGGCATCGCCGGATCGAGTTCGACTTGGGCATGCAGGGCATAAAGGTACTGCCCTTCCCGAGTCTTCATCTTCTCCAGGGACAAGACGCGGACTTTCCGCAGGGCTTTCCAGCCGCGCTCGAACTCCTGTCGCGGGTACGGGTCCTCCCGCACCGACCAGAGCAGGCGGAATTGCTCGTAATCGCCGCCCGCGCAGACCTCGGCGACGTGCCGGACAAACTGATTCACCGCCGCATCGGCACACTGCACCTGCGGGGAAAAGTCGAGCGGGGAAGTGTCCGCCACCGCCGGCGGCGGCGTGGAAGACTCCGGGGCGCGTTCACAGCCGCCGATCCCCAGCGCGGCCGAGACGACCAGCACAATCTGGAGACCGAACCGGTCAAAACCCGGTGCGTCGCGTATATTCTCCATGAGATGCTGTTCCTGCGTTGAAACGATGAAATCATACCTCCCACACGGGACGGCGCCAAATCGGGCCTAACCCTATTGGTGATTGAATAACTAGCGGCTCTCCATAAAGTGGATACGATTGCTGTATGAATCGGCACCTGCTGGGGCAAGTGTATTCGCTCCTGGCGGCCCTTACGTGGGCCGGGGCCCTGGTCCTGTTCAAACAAAGCGTCGAGAAAGTGCCGCCGTTGGCCCTGAACCTGTTCAAGAACGGGGTGGGCCTGGTGCTGCTCGCCGTGACGCTCCTCGTGCAGCTCGACGGACCACTGGCGCTGAGAGGCTTTCCGCTTGCGGACTTCGGCATTCTGGCGGTGAGCGGCGTCCTGGGCATCGCGCTGGCCGACACGGTCCTGTTTCACAGTTTGAACCTGATCGGCGTAGGCCTCCTCTCGATTGTGGATTGTCTCTACACGCCGTTCGTCATCCTCCTGTCGGCGGTGCTGTTGTCCGAGAAGCTGGCGGCGGCCCAGTACTGCGGAGCCGGGCTGATTCTCATGGGGGTGATCGTTTCCTCGCGGCACGAACCGCCGCGCGATCGGACTCGGGCCCAATTGGTGATCGGCGTGTTGCTGGGGGCGCTGGCTATGGCTCTGATCGCGCTGGGCATCGTGCTGGCCAAACCGGTTCTGGATGGCGGCTTTCCGGTCCTCTGGGCCACCGTGGTGCGCATGGCCGCCGGAACCGTGGCGTTGGCCGGGATGGCCGCCGCGTCGCCCCAACGCCGGCAATACTGGTCGGTTTTCCGCCCGGCGGCCGTGTGGAAGACGTCGATCCCTGCCGCGGTGTTGGGGAGCTACCTCTCGATGATCCTTTGGATTGCGGGGTTCAAACTGACTTACGCTTCGGTGGCGGGGATCCTCAATCAGACGACCATCATCTTCGCCTTGGTGCTGGCCACCGTGGTGCTGAAAGAGCGCTTCACCACCCGGAAGCTGGTCTCCGTCGTCTTGGCGGTGGGCGGCGTAGTGGTGGTGATCCTGGCCGGCGTGCCGTAGTCGCGCGACCGAGGAAAGCCCCGCCACGAAGGCACCCAGGCACGAAGACGTGTCTTCGTGGCTATGAAATGTCCGGGCCGTACCTCCGTTCCGGAATCTTAGTCCTGCTTCCCGATGCCCAGATCGGCGGAGGTGAACAGCGCGTCGAAGGCAAAACCCGCGGCTTCGAGGTTCTCGCGGGCGCCCTGCTGGCGGTCGATGACCGCCACGATTTTTTCGACGTGTGCTCCCCGCTCGGTGATGGCTTGGGCGGCTTCGAGCACCTGCCCGCCGGTGGTGGCCACGTCTTCGACGATGAGCACGCGGTCGCCTTTGGTGAGCACGCCCTCGAACAGATTGCCGGTGCCGTAGTCTTTTCTGGCGTTGCGCACGATGATGAACGGCCGCCGGCACGCTAAAGACGTGGCCGCCGCCAAAGCCACCCCGCCCAGCTCCGCCCCGGCGATGAGCGTGGTCGTGTCCCGGACGTGGGCGGCGAAGCACCGCCCCAGTTCCGCCAGGATGGCCGGCTGGGTCTCGAAGCGGTACTTGTCGATGTAATATTTGCTGCGTTTACCCGAGCGGAGGACGAAATCGCCCTCCAGGTACGCAGCCTCTTTGATGGCGGCGGCAAGAGTCTTTCGATCCACGGCGGATCTCTCCTCTGCGTGAGTGATTCGCGCTCAGACCTCCAGATCGGCGGCGGCGCCGAGGACCTTTCGATAGCGCCGCCGAATGGGGACCACGTATTCCCGGTTGAAAGCCTCGACCTGCTCGGTGGCCCGGCCGATGAAGCGCCGGGGATCCAGGATGTGTTTGACGTCGACGGCGGCGAAGCGGGCGTCGGCCGCCAGGAGTTCGAGCAGGTTGTTGGGGAGACCTTCTTGTTTGACCCGTGCGGCGGCGGCCTGCGCGTGCACGCGGATGGCTTCGTGGAGTTCCTGCCGGCCGCCGCCGGCCGCCGTCGCCTCCACCAGGATTTCCTCGGTGGCCAGGAAGGGCAATTCCGCCCGGAGGTGGGCGGCGATGACCTTCGGGTAAACCACCAGCCCGCGGGCCACGTTAGTGACCAGGCGGAGCATGCCGTCGGTCGCCAGGAACAATTCCGGCATGACGACGCGTCTGGCGGCGGAATCATCGAGGGTGCGCTCCAGCCATTGCTCCGCCGCGGTCTGGAAGGCCGCTCCGGAGGCGGAGAGCACATAGCGTGCCAGGCTGGTGGCCCGTTCGCAGCGCATCGGGTTGCGTTTGTAGGCCATGGCGCTGGAACCGACCTGTGTGCTCTCGGAGGGCTCCTCGACCTCCTTGAGATTGGCGAGCAACCGAACGTCGTTGGCGAACTTATGGACGCTCGCCGCGATGCCCGCGAGCGCGGCGGCCACCGCAGCGTCCACCTTCCGGGAGTAGGTCTGCCCGGTGACCGCCTCGACCTCGGCGAACCCGAACTTGCCGGCCACCAGGCGTTCG
>JBGPAW010000061.1:0-13426 GCA_041480905.1 Phycisphaerae bacterium | reverse complement strand
TCGTTGGCCAGCACCTTCCCGTCGGCGTTCACGTCGCCCACCTGCACCACGTACTGGACCTCGAACGGCCCCACGCTGGCCCAGCCGTCTACCCCGCCGAGATTGCGGATCGCATACCACGTGCGGTGGGCCAGCACCGAACCGTTCTCCCGAATCTTGAGGATGCGCGGATGTCATCGACGTACCAGATGGTGCGGGAGCCGGCCGACCCATCTACCGGGCTGAATCCATCCCCGACCCCCGAAAGGGATGGGGCCGCCAACGGGTCGACGACCTCCCCACCGAACTCTGTGCCCTCGGTGACCTCTGTGGCCCCCAATGGTGCAGGCAGGTCGATGACCCGCCCTACCCGGCTGAATCCGTCCCCCACCCCCAGAAGAGATGGGGCAACCGCTGGATTCACTGTGGCCAACGACAATCCGCTCGTCAACGCGAGCATGCCAAAAACGGTCTTGAAAGTCGCCATGTCCCTGCCTCCTGCGAATGAAAGGTGATGATCGGCTTCCAGTGTAGCAAATCAGCGAAGCCGACACCAGCGAAAAAACGAGGCCACAAGGCAACGGTGCCGTTCGACGCCTTTCTTCGGCGTCGGTTTGGGGTTAGCATGCTCGCCCTTGGCGAAGGTTGTTTGGATAGGTGTGGTGGCGGGCGAACGGTCGCCCCGCGCCGGTTCTTAAGGAGAGTGTTTGATGAAACGCCTGATGGTAACGACGCTGATGCTTCCGGTTTTGGCCCTGTCCCCGGCTGGGCTGCGGGCGGAGGAGGGCCCCTCCGACGTGCTGGCGGTCGCCCCGGCCGACGCGTGGGCGGTGCTGTGCGTGCGGCACATGGGAGAGATGGACCAGAAGCTCAATTCCCTCATTCAACAGCTCAACGCGCCCATTCCCTTCCAGAACCCCATCACCATGGGGCTGAGCATGCTCGGGTTCATCTCCGGCGTGGACAACGCCGGCGGGATCGCCGTGGTCATTCCCGCCGTCCCCTCTTTCCAGGGCATGCAGCTCCAGGGCACCTTGCTCCTTCCGGTCAAGAACCTGAAGGACCTGTTGTCGCTGATGGAGCCCGTGGAGGTCGAACCCGGCATCAGCAAGGTCATGCTGCAAAACCAGGAAACCTTCGTGGCCCAGAAAGGCTCCCATGCCGTGCTGGGCCCGTCGCTGGAGGAAGTGAAGGCGATCAAGAACGGTACCACCTCGGTGCGCTCCAAGCTCAACGCTTACCAGGCGAAGCACTATGAAAAGGACGATCTGCTCCTGTGGGTCAACGCGGAGGCGATCACGACGAGCGAAGCTTTCAAGGCCGTCATGCCCGCGCTGCAGGGGCTGAACTTCGATCCGGCCATGCTCGCGCAGATGCGCACGCTGGCGTTGTCGCTGCGCATCGCCCCGGCCGGTCTGGGTCTCGGTATGTACGTCGACGCCATTCCGGGCACGGACGCCGACAAGACCCTGGGCAGTCAAAGGGGCACCAACGACTCCTTGTTGCTCGGCTTGCCCAAGGAGCGTTACCTGTTCGCCTATGGGGCCGTCTCCAACAAGGAAGCCGGCGAGATGGGTGCCGGCATGTTGGCCAAGGCGCTGAACAATCCGCAACTCCAAGCCCTTAAGCTCGATCCCGCGAAGTTGGAGCGGGCCAAGGCCATCCTCACCGCGATGGTCAAGCCGCTGCGCACGCTATCCGTCGGTATCTCCGGTCTGCCGGAAGGGCCCGACGGCGTGGTCGCGCTAACCAAGGTGACGGGCGTGGAGGGTGACGCCAAGCAGATCATGACTTCGTTCGCGGAACTGATCGCTCTGGTCAAGGGCGGGCTGATTACCGATGAGCGGGCCGCTCCCGTGCTCGCGGCGCTGGAGTACAGGCCCGGGGCGGAGACCATCGGCGGCGTCGCGGTGGATCATCTCTCGTTCGACCTCGCCAAAGCCTTCGGACCGGATGCCGAGAAGGCCCAGCAAGCCGTGGCCGTGATCTCAAAGGTTCTGGGCAAGGACGGTCTGCTCGTCCGCACGGGTGCGGTGGATGCGACCCACCTCATCATGACCTTCGGCGGAGGCGCGGAGCGCTTCAAGACCGTCGCCGCTCTGGTAAAGGAGAAGCAGGCTCCGCTGGCTGACGATGGCGGCGTCCAGCGCTCGCGGGCCACCCTGCCGTCGATCCGCACCGCCGAGGCCTATCTGGCCGTCGATCAGTTGCTCAGCGTCATCGGCGCGGTGGCCAAGGCCGCCGATCAACCCATGCCTCCGCTGTCCCTGGG
This sequence comes from Phycisphaerae bacterium, assembly GCA_041480905.1. Lineage (GTDB taxonomy): Bacteria > Planctomycetota > Phycisphaerae > UBA1845 > UBA1845 > JAAEQG01. The sequence continues at coordinate 11,175 of JBGPAW010000061.1, read as the reverse complement.
GGAGTTGAATGCGCCGGTCGCGCTCGCCACCGAACCGGTGGAGACGGGCGGGGTCCAGGCCGAGGTGTTCGTCCCGATGGAGTTGGTGATCGCGGTGAAGGACCTGGCCATGAGCACGATGAGTCGCCCGGCGGGTCGCGCCCCGCCCACCAGCGGTCCCGGTGCTACCCCCGACCAGCCGACCAGACCGCGCGGTCCGGAGCCCGCGCCCCAGAAGGCCCCCGGAACGTAAAATCCCACTAGCGCCGGCGTCGCTGCACCAAGGCCCAGACCCCGCCGCCCAGCAAGAGCAAGGTGGTGGGCTCAGGTATGTTACGCACGTCGAACGTCCAGTGTACGTCGGTGATCCGCTCGTGGCCGCCGGGGAAATAGCTCGGGGCGATTGCGGCCGGTACCAGCGTCGTGATACTCGCTCCGGCACCGATCTGGTAACGGAGGTCGCCGGCGACTTGTTGTTGCTGCCAACCGACACCCTCGACGAGGACGACGCCGGGATTGGTGAGCGGGTTCATCTGGGGCGTGAACCACAGGTAGATATCCCCGACGATCTCCAATGGGACGCCCGATCCGTCGGCCAGTCCCTGGCAAAGCAGCGAGAATACCAGGGAGGCGTCGAAGTCGCTGGCATCACTGAAGGCCAGGGTGAACCTCAAGGACAAGTCCCCGGAGGTGAGCGGAGGACCGACCGCGGTGGCGACCATCCACTCTTGTTCTGGAGGATTGTCCAATAATCCGGGAACACCAAAAACCAACGCGTCGCTCTCGGCCGATACGACGTCGTAATTGAAGGTGAGACCGAACTGATCGCCAAGGATACCCGCCGAGGCGGTCGCGGCCGGCAAGGCCAGGACGGCCAACGCAATGACCGGCGAATAGAAGGTACGCATGGTCCTCTCTCCCCTCGTTAGAAATGGCGAACACGCCCGCTCTTAAGGTCACGAACAGGTCACCCGGATCGCCGATGGGGCAACCTGTCTCAGATTTCGCCTGATCCTAGGCGTGCTCCCGGGTCACATCCACCGCGCCACACATTTCTTTTTCTCTGCCCGATAAAGGTGCCTGATTGGTCCTCGTCATCAAGCCCGCGCGAAAAATAATCCGCCCTGGAGATGACAAGGGCGAAACCCCGGCCAAGAATGCTAATGACCCCGTCCACACCTTTGGACGCGGGGGGGGGCGAGTGTGACCGACCCTCACCGGTGGGTGAAGTTCGGCACTCCCGTCAAGTCTGGTGGTGAAAAAGCGTCCATCTCTTCGGAGGATGGCGTCTGGTAAGCAGGAGGAGAGAGGAACATGTCTAAAGAGACATCGGCCAATCATTCCCGTCGTTGGGCCCGCGCCGCCGTTGCGGCGGTCGTCCTCATGGTCGTCGCGCCGTGCACCGTGCAGTACCCGCCCGACAATACGCGAACGTATTGGGGCGTGGCGATTGCCTGGGGTGACGAATCGGGCGTGTCCGAGAGCCCGGCCCCCAGCGAAATGCCGCCATCCGACGATGACGCCCCGCCGCCCATGACGCCGCCCGACGAGTGTCCGTACCCGGTCAACGCAGACATCGTGTTCATGCTCGATCGCACCAACAACGTGAGCACGGAGTTTCGCGACGGACAGTATAACGCCGTCGGGGACTTCCTCGACCTGGTGAGCCTCTCCCCGGGCGCGCCGTGGGTCGCTCTCGGCGCGTACGGCAAGGTCGTGGGAGGGGGGTCCGGTCTGGACGCGGTCATCGAGCAGCCCCTGACTCTGGCCACCGACCGGGCGATCTTCGAGCCCGCGCTCACGACGATCCGCACCACCTCCACCCTCTACGGCACCAACCACGCCGACGCCTTGACCGTCGCCGCCGCCGAATTGGCCGGCGGACGCCCGGACTCCCATCACATCCTCATCCTGATCGCTGACGGGTTTCCCAACCATCCCGGCCTGCCGCCTACACCGGTGAACTCGGCCACAGCGACGGCCGCGACCATAAAGGCCTCTGGCGTGCGCATCATCACGGTTTACTTTGGCACCGCCCCAGCCGGCAGCACACGCTGGACGTACCTAGCGGAGGTGGCGAGCGCCTCGGCCGCCGATCAGCCTGGCACCGACCTGGAAAACGCCGATGACGACAATTTCTTTGTCGCCCCCGACGCCGATAAGCTGCGCGAGATTCTCGGGCAGATCGCCACGGACCAGTGCCACGACTGCAACGATAACGGCATCCCCGATGACCGCGATATCGCCGGCGGCACCAGCGCCGACGTGAATCCGCAGGATGGCATTCCCGACGAGTGCACGTCCTGCCCGGAACCGTGCGAAGACGAGACCGAGTGCGACGACGGCAACGCCTGTACGCGGGATGCGTGCGTGGAGCGTTGCTGCACGCACACCTTGGACCCGTCGTTGCCGGGCTGTAGCCCGCCGCCGCCGGGTTGCACCGATACCGATGGGGACGGCGTCTGCAACGGCAGCGACAATTGCCTCACCGTGCCGAACCCCAACCAGGCCGACGCGGACGGCGACGGGCTGGGCGACGTCTGCGACAACTGTCCGACGATGGCCAACGCCGACCAGACGGATGGCGACGGCGATGGCGTGGGCGAGGTCTGTGACAACTGTCCGGCGGTGGTCAATCCGCGCAATCCCGAGACCGGGCAACAAAACGACGACGACGGCGACGGCATCGGCGACGCCTGCGACAACTGCCCAGACGACCCCAACCAGGACCAGGCGGACCTGGACGGGGACGGTATGGGCGACGTCTGCGATGACTGCGATTTGGGCCCCAACACCGATCAGGACGGCGACGGGGTGTTCGATGCCTGCGACCTCTGCCCGGACACGCCCGACTCCACCAACGCCGACAGCGATGGCGACCGGATCGGCGACGTGTGCGACAACTGTCCATTCGTCCGCAATCCCGCGCAACTGGACAGCGACGGCGACGGGGTGGGCGACGAGTGCGACAACTGCCCCACGGTACCCAACCCGGACCAGGCCGACACGGATCAGGACGGGGTCGGCGACGAGTGCGACAACTGTCCCACGGTGCCCAATCCGGACCAGGCCGACACGGACCAAGACGGGGTGGGCGACGCGTGTACTCCGACGCCTGAGCCGCAGCCGTTCTGTACCGTCGGAGAGGATGTCCGATGTGATGACGGCGATCTGTGTACCATCGACACGTGCGTGGACCTCAACGGCGACGGAGGAGGCGATGCCTGTGAACACGCGCCCAAGTGTGCCGCGGACCAGACCTGCAATCCCGAGACTGGCGAATGCGAGGAACCTCCCGCTCCGCAACCGGTCCCCGCGGGGCGTGGCGCCGGCTGCGGCATTTACAACGGCGTGGCCTTGGTTCTCCTGCCCATGACCCTGATGACCTGGAAGGGTTGTCGGAGGTCTCGGCGGCGTGTCTGACAAGATGGTGGGGGACGCCCCTCTCCTGAACTCGACTCCTGCAACGCACCCCACGTACGGCCTACCGGCGGACGTGGGGTCCTTTTATGTCCCCTCATCATCGCCGGGTGTGGCCATAAGTTTTGGTAAATCGGGAGGGCGAGGCTCCTGCCGAGCCGGGTGATTCGGCTCGCCGGGAGGCTCGCCCTCCCTGGTTGCCAAAGTTCGTGGCCACACCCTCATCGCCTGCGGAATCCGCCACCTCTGGCTAAGCGGAGGCGCGGGCGTTATCCTATAAATGAGCACGACGCGCAGGCGTGGTGAGGATGCCCAATGCTGATTCGCGAGCCCGTTCAGGCAGGATGTTTCTATCCCGGCACGGAAGTCCCGTGTCGCCGGGAGGTGGAGGCGTGTGTCGCGGGCGGGGTCCACGCCGTCGAAGGAAGTGTCCGCGGCGGGATCGTCCCCCATGCCGGCTGGAGATACAGCGGTCAAGTGGCCGGAGCGGTGTTCGCCACCATCGCCGCCCATGCCCAGCCGACCACCGTGATCATCTTCGGCGCCGTACACCGCCACCGCGGGCGCCAGGCGGCGCTGTTCCCCTCCGGTTCCTGGGAGACCCCGCTGGGGCCCGTCCCGGTGGATGGGCGGCTCGCGGAGCACGTGCTGGGCCAGACCAACTTGATCGTCGAAGATGCCTATGCCCACGAGCAAGAGCATTCCATCGAGGTCCAGGTGCCATTGATTCGGCACTTGCTCCCCGCAGCGATGATCCTGCCCATCATGGTCCCGCCCAGCGCAGAGGCCCCCGCGGTAGGCGAGGCCGTCGCCCGCACGGTCCAGACCTATCAGGTCAACGCCGTCCTGATCGGCTCGACCGATCTGACGCACTATGGTCCCTCTTACGGTTTCACGCCGCAGGGCGCGGGGCCTGCGGGCGTGGCCTGGGCCAAAGACGTCAACGACCGCCGCATGATCGATCTCGTGCTCACCCTCGAACCCGAAAAGATCGTGCCCGAAAGCCGGTCGCACCAGAACGCCTGCGGCGCCGGGGCCGTTGCCGCCACCCTGGCGGCTGTTCGCCACCTCGGTGCCGACCGGGCCGTCCTGCTGCAGCACACCACCAGTTACGAGGTGACCGGCAAGGCCGGTGGGTCCGATTCGGTCGGCTACGCGGGTATCGTCTTCACCGCTTCCGTACCGCAAGCGTAGCCCTTGGGATGGTGAGAACATCGTGCGCCAAAAGCTGATCGTCGGGATTGATCTGGGCGGAACCAATCTGCAGTGCGGTATTGTCACCGACCAAGGCGCCGTACTCCACCGCGCCACGCGACCTTCGCGCCCCGAGCGCGGCCCGGAACCCGTCCTCGACGACATGGCTAAACTCGTCGAATCCGTCATCCGCGAAATCGGGGCCTCGCACGACGAAGTGCTCGGTATCGGGATCGGGGCCCCCGGTCCGCTTAGTCATCGCGACGGCCTCATCTACAAAGCCGCCAATCTCCCTGGCTGGGTGAACGTGCGCGTCCCCCGCGGCATCATCAAGCGGGTCAGTCTGCCCGCCACGTTGGAGAACGACGGTAACGCCGCCGCCTACGGTGAGTTCTGGGCCGGCGCCGGCAAGGACGTGCGTAGCATGATCGCCCTCACCCTCGGCACCGGCTTGGGGGCGGGGGCCATCATCGACGGCGAGATTCACCACGGGCATTTCGAGAACGCTCTGGAGCTGGGCCATACCATCGTCGAGCCCGACGGTCGGCCGTGCATGTGCGGCCAACGCGGGTGCCTGGAACAGTATTGTTCGGCCAGCAGCCTCGGCCGACAGGCGGTGCGCGAGATCGAGCAGGGCGCGAAAAGTTCCCTCACCGACCGCGTCGTACCCGGTCAACCCCTGGGCAGCCTCCCCGTCGTGGAAGCCGCCCGCGCCGGCGATCCCCTCGCTTCGCGTATCTGGGATGACGCCTGCCGTTTTCTGGCCATCGGCTGTATTAACCTCCAGCACACCTTCAATCCCGAGCGCATCGTGCTCGGCGGGGGGATGAGCCGCGCGGGCGGTTTCCTGCTCGACCGCGTCCGCTTTCATCTGGAAGCTCGGAAATGGCATCTACATAACGACCTCCCCGACGTGGTCATCGGGCGGCTCGACAACAACGCCGGCGTGATCGGGGCCGCCGGTTGCGCGCTGCGCTGCTATCAGGATGGCGTGTGGTAGCTAAGAACGTGTTTGAAAAGCAGTAGGCTGAACCGAACCGCGACCGTAAGGGAGCGGCCCTCCTGGGAGATCAGCCCCGGCCGTTTCCTCGCGGGCGTCGCCCGGATAGCGCTTTTCAAACACGTTCTAAGCCTGGCTTGGTGGGTCGGAGAGCTCGGATTCCACGAACATCGGGCCGGTCACGGCGGGGACCAGGCCGGCCGCATGTCCTCGGCGGAGGAGTTCCGCAATAGCGCGGCGGCCGACTTCGCCGCAGTCGAGGGTCCACTCGTTGACGTACATACCGACGAACCGGTCGGCGAGGTCGCGGCCCATGTCGCGGGCGTATTGCAGGGCATGCTCGACCGCTTCGGCACGATGGGCCAGCCCGTATTCGATGCTGGACTTGAGCACGCCGGCGATCTCGCGCATCGCCGCCGCGCCGAGGTCGCGGCGGACGGCGTTGCCTCCCAGCGGCAAGGGCAGGCCGGTTTGCTCATACCACCATTCGCCCAGATCGACGATTTTGTGCAGGTGATGACTTTGGTAGGTGAGCTGGCCTTCGTGAATGATGAGTCCGGCGTCGGCCCGGCCGGCGGCAACGTGATCGAGGATTTGATCGAACATGACCACCTCGTGCTGGAAAGTCCTTCGCCCAAGGAGCAGTTGCAGGACCAGAAAGGCCGTCGTGAGCTCGCCCGGAACGGCGATGGTCCGACCGCGCAGGTCCGCGACGGCCAGCGGCTTGCGGGCCACCACGATCGGCCCGTAGCGGTCGCCCAGGCTCGCTCCGCAGGTGGTCAGAGCGTAGCGGTCCGCGACGTGGGGGTAGGCGTGGATGCTGAGGGCGGTGATGTGCAACTCGCCCCGCAAGGCCCGGGCGTTGAGGGTCTGGATGTCCTGCAAGATGTGCTCGAAGGTCCACCCGCGGGTCTCAACCTTATGGGCGGCAAGAGCATAGAACATGAACGCATCGTCCGCGTCGGGGCTATGTCCCAAGAGCAGGTGCTTATCTTTCATTTCCGCCTTCCTCCGCAAGTGGTGGTCAGCCGATCGCGGACAGTATATACTGGACGGCGGTAGTGGTCCCATGCAGATCGTAGTGAGCAAACACGACAGCGTGGTGCGGTCGCTCACGTTCCAGACGGACGTGATCGGGGTGGGCTCCGATCCCGACGCGCAGGTCTACCTCCCCGATGGGCGGATCGCCCCGCACCAGGCCGACCTGCGGGTCGTGGAGGGCGGCTGGGTGGTCGATCCGCTGGACCTGCAGCACGCCCTTATTCTCAATGCCACGGTCGCCGAAACGCGGACTCCGCTGAAAAGCGGAGACGAAATCCGCCTGGGCGATTTCGCGTTGAGAATCTACCTGGACACCGAAGCGGATGCGGCCCCGGTCAAAACGGCGATAACCGAGGAGTTGGCCAAAATCCGGCAGCACGCCTTGCCCCCCGGAAGCATGATCTGTAAGGAGGAAGAGATCACCCTTCTGCCCGCCGCCAAAGTCCGGGTGTCCGCGTTGGCTCTGCAACTTTCCCCGTGTCGCGATCTTGCCGGGCTGCTCAACGTGGCGGCCAACGCGCTCCTCCAGGCCTTCGACGCTCGGACGGTCTGGATCGGGATGCGCCGGCAGAACTATGGTGCCCTCGAATTCATCGGCGGCATGCGTCAGGACGGTCGGACGGCCGCCGATCCGCCGCACCTGGAGACCTTCCTGTACCGCTGCCTGGAGCGCGAGCAGTTCATCGTGGTCCCGCGGACCGAAGAAAAGGAGACGACGTCGGCTGTGGCCATTCCCCTGATGGGCCGCGGCGGTTGTGTGGGCCTGATTTACCTCGACTCACCGGCTGGCGCCGATCCATACGACCGGCCCCATCTGGATGAACTGATGATGCACGGCGCTCTGATTACGCGACAATTCGAAGCCATCGGCGCCGAGCAGGTCCGCCAGCAGCAGGCCGTCGACGATGCCGAGTTGGCTTTCGTCCGCGCGGTTCAGGCCCGGATGGACCCAGCCACCGTACCACAATGGGATCAGCTCCAGTTGGCGGCGTACTGCAAGCCGGGGCTGGAAGGTAGCGGGGACATTCTGGACGTCATGCGGCTGCCCAACGGATTAGCGTCCTTTCTGGTGGCGCACGCGGAGGCTTCGACCACGCGGACCGCCTTGGCCATGGCCGAGGTTCGTACCGCCTTCCGCATGGCGGCGATGCACGCCGACCCGCCGCACATCTTGGTCCGGGCCCTCAACTGGATGCTGCGGGCCGACCACGATCCGTGTCTGCTGCACTGTGCCACCCTCGTGATGAACCCCAAGACCGGGGCGTGCGAATACGCCACCGCAGGGCATCTGGGCGCGCTGATTGTGGACAACACCGGTGAGCCGCGCGTGTTGTCCGATTCGGCCATCAAACCTCTGGGGCATGCCGGCGAGTACAACCTGCCCGCCCGCACCGAACGTCTGGGCTCCAACGAAACCCTGGTTTTTTATACGCCCGGTTGCCGGAGCGCTACCGATAGCCATGACAATCAGTTGGGGGATGGACCGCTGACCGACGCTCTTTGCGACGGGTTCGGCCAACCGGCGGCGGCCGCGCTCGACGAGGTGCTCACCGACCTGGGCGAATTCCTCAAGGAAAATCGCCAACGCGACGATATCACTATATTGTTCGTGCATCGGATCTGACCGAACTACCGGCTGCGCAACGGTTTAGGCGCGGTTGCGCGTGCGTTACAGGGGCGTCTTGTTCCGCCTTGGTGTTTTGCTAAGATGGGGTGGAAGGAGCGCTCATGCGGTCCACAGCAGAACAGCCCGGTCCAGCTCCGCTTTATGCCGTGAGCATCAGCGCGTGGTCATCCTCCGGGCCGGGCCTGTTCCAACGCTTCGGTTGGGGTTGCTTGGCCGCGCTGGTAGGGGTAGGACTGGCGGGTTGCGGCACGCAAAACTACGCCCAGCCGCCGCGGGCGTGCCAGACCCCTTCGCAGGCCGACGTTCTCGCCGATCAACTCTTTCGTCTCATCAACCTCGAGCGCAGTCTGGGCGATCTCGATCCGCTCACCTGGGACGACGATCTGGCCAAGGTGGCCCAGGACTACGCCTGCCGGATGATCGAGGGTGATTTCTTCGGTCACGTTGACCCCGCCACCGAAACCGCGCCGAACCATCGCCTCACCCTGGCCGGCTATGAGTTCAATGTCATGGGTGAGAACCTCGCCGTCGGGCAGACCACGGCGGCCGAGGTCCTCGATGGCTGGATGGCCAGTCCCTCCCACCGCGACAACATCCTCTCCCCGGTATGGACCCAGATCGGGATCGGCGTGCGTACCGACGAGGACGGCACCCTGCGTTGGGTGCTGGAATTCGCCGAACCGGCGTAGGGCTACGGCCGGGACCTTTCGGGCTGATTTCGAAAACCGGTGATGAGCGGCATGTCTTCGGGTTTCTCCGCGGGGTGCACGGCGAAGACCTCCACACGCACGATATCGTCGAAGGGTACGCTCACCACGAACGCGCCGACTTTGTAGTGCTCGTCCACCGGCTCACACTCGAAAGTGAGATGGGCCTTGCTGTCCACCTCGGCGACCCCTTTGACTTCGTAGCTGAAGCCGTCGCGGAGATAGATGAGGATGCGCACCTCGAGACTGTCGAGGAAATCGTGGTATTGACGGTCGGCCAACGCATCGTCGGGGGAAAGATGCGGAAAGCGACTCGCCGCGCAGCGCTGGCGGGCCTGATCCTGTAATTGGGCAAAGGGGCGTCCGTGGAACCAGTCGTAATCGAACATGAGCAGCGTCCTCTGGGGCAGGTTGCCGGCCGGCCGTGCCTGGTCCGTCCTCCTCGCACGACGCGGCACAGTAGTTGCTCGCGGGGCAGGTGTCAACGGTCGCCAGTGTTGACCGCGGTGTTATTGTTTCCCGCAGGGACGTAATCCTCAGGCAGGAGCCTCCTCGAGCCCGCTACGATCGGCTTCAAGGTAGAAGTCGCGGGTCCGTTGCCAAGCGTCGAAACCCTTGCCGAGGACGCGATATCTTCGTTCTTTGATGATCTGACCATCGACGATCTTCTGATTATAGGTGCCGGCGACGAACTCCGCTTTCTCCAACCTTGCCATAAGCTGGTAAAAAGCCGGTCCGCTCTTGCGAATCCCCCGATCGGCCAGAACCCTGCGTATCTCTTGGCCGGACTTCTCGCGGGAACCCAGGGCCCTGAGAACAGCGAATTGCAGGTGCGTCAGATCTGGAAGAGACAATGGGAACGCCTGGCTCCTGACCTTTGTTCGTGTTGGCTAACGGTGTATTATATCACATAACGTTGCCCAGGTCAAGGCGTATCCGTTTACCGTGCAGGTTCGATTCTCAAGCGGCGAATAATCCGCCGGGGGGAGCGAATCCCACGGTGTGGGCAGCCGACGACCGCGGCCTGAGGGTCCCGGCTTGTCCAAACGGTCAGTGGCCGTCGGTGTAGGAGAGGTTGAAAACGGCGGCGGATACGCACAAGGAGTGGGGCATGTTCGGTCGTTTGCTCAGCACCCGCCTTAAAGCCGCCGAAACGGCGCTGCGTGAGGGCCGGTTGGACGAGGCGCACCGCATCGCCATCGCACCGGACCTCCGCGAGCAGCGCCGCGGAGCAACCCTCCTGCAGCAACTCACCGAGAAACTCATCGAGCGGGCGCGGGAGCACTTCGCGGCCGATCGGTTCGCCGAAGCCTTACGCGACTTGGACCGGGCCGAGACCGGCGGAGTCTTGCAGGAGCGGATCAGCGCGCTACGCGAGCAGGTTCAGACTGTGGCTGACGAGGTGGCCCGGCAGGAACGCTCCCGTCACCATCGGCTGGCCGACGCCCGCCGGCGCGTCGCGGAGGGTTCGCTGGAGGCCGGGCGGCGCATCTTGAACGCCGCGAGCGAGGGCGATGCCGCCGCCGCGCAGATAAAACGAGAGATCGAAATGCGCGATCAGGAAGCTTCGGAAGTTCTGGCCCAGGTCGAGCGGTTGATGCGTGAGGGGCAGTGGATCGCCGCCGTGGAACGGTTCACCAAGGCCAAAGGACTCGATCCCCACGATGCCGCGTGTGTCAAGCTTGAGGCTGAACTGTGTACGCAAGTCCTCCAGAACACGAGGCAGTTACTCCAAGAGGGACGCGTCGAGCGGGCGGCGGACGAACTGGCCTGCCTCGGGACCCTTGGGCAAACCCTGCCGGCCAAACGTGAGCTCCAAGACCTCCTGCGGCTGGTCAGGCAGGCGGGCGAGGGCCTGGGCCGGGGGGACTACGATGGGGCTCGTGAAAACACCATGCGTTTGCAGCGTCTGGCCCCCGACCTGCGCTGGGTCGGGGAAGTCGTGGAGCAACTCGGGTCCATCGACAAGGCCATGACCGCCCTGCGGGCCGGTCCGCTGGGAGCGTTCGCGTATGCTTTGCCATCGGCGCCACGACCGCGTGAGGAAGTAGGACGTCCGGGGGAGGCGGCGCTGCCCGCACGCCCGGGGGACTTGACGGAAACGGTCGCGTTAGGTGCCGCGCCTCGGGCCGGCGGTCTGCCCGACCGCCTGCTGCTGCTGGTGGACGGCGGGGGCAGCTACCTGTTGCTCCGCAAAGACCGAGTCT
>JBGPAW010000060.1:0-13603 GCA_041480905.1 Phycisphaerae bacterium | reverse complement strand
TCCCTTACGGTCGCGGTTCGGTTCAGCCTACTGCTTTTCAAACACGCTGTAAGGTCTAATCCGGCCACCACTCCTTGTAGGGAGGGGTTTCGTCGAGCACGGTCCAATCGCGTTCATGGAGATAGCGCGTGTCGGCGTACAGGTATTCGGCGTGCCCGTCCAAGAAAGCGAAGTTGTGCTTGGAGAATTTCCGGTGATAGCCCTCGACCTGCACCCGCTCGGTCAAGGCGAACTCGGCGGGGTCTTCCAGCACGGTGACGAACCGCGAGGCGTGCTGCTGCATGTACTTCCACCAGATGCGTTCGCCGCGCGGGACGCGGTGGACGTAGCGGTTCTGGGAATACGGGACGCCCGGCAGGATGGTTTGGCCCGCAAACCACTGCCAGTTCAAATGATAACTGGTGCCGATGTCCTCATAGGCGGGCAATTCGGCGGAGGAGACGCCCAGCGCTCCCGCGCGGCGCGAGCCCGTGTCCGAAGGACAAGCAAACGCCGGCAGGCGGGTCTCCTCGCCCACGTCGGCATTACGATACATGTAGACGCTCACCGGGCGCTGGTCGGTGGGAATGTAGTACACCCCGCCGGCATGCGTCTTCCACAACCGCCCGTTGCTGCCGGTCCACCCCCCATAGCGCCAACTCACGGGTCTGCCGGTCGGGTCCGCGGTAATGGGAAAAGTGTCGAGGTCGAGCGCGTAATTAATAATAGTCTTACCTATCGACCCCAGGTGGCTCTGGCACGCCAGCGTGCGGGCGTGCTCGCGGAACTGGCGCAGGGACGGCAGCAACAGGGACAACAGCACGGTGATGATGGCCATGACCACCATCAACTCGACGAGCGTGAACGCCCGCCGGCTCCGTGCCTGCCCCGATCGGTCTGCCATATCCTCCACCCCGCCCGAGCCAAGGGCGACGGCTCCTCACGTCCTTAGGGTTTCCCCTAATACAAGCCGTCTCACGCAGAAGCAAAAGAAGCTCCTGGCGAACAATTCCATTCTACCTTGATTCGCGTTTGTTTCCAAGGCTAAAATACTTTTTCGATGGGATCTGTCTATAACCTATTGATTTAGATAAAGATACGATTGAATCGGTGCGGGCCCATGCCGCGTCGTGGCGGCGTGGCACCCCGCCATTGGGACTTATCTCGGAACTTGACTTCTTGTCGCTTCCTGTTTTACGACTTGCCGGTTCGCGGCTGCGGGTCGAGCACAAAGATCTCCACCCGGCGGTTTTTCTGCCGGTTCTGGTCCGAATCGTTCGCCATGCGCGGGCGGTGCTCGCCGCAACCGCAGGCTACCATTCGTTTGGGATCAATGCCCTTGGTGGCGAAGTAACGCACCACGCTCAAGGCGCGCTGGGCGCTCAACTCCCAATTGTCCTTCCACCCGCTGACTTTGATGGACTTGTTGTCGGTGTGCCCGAACACGAGCACGTCCTTGGAGGCGTATTCCTTCTGCAGCGTACTGGCGACCAGGTCGAGGACTTTGATCTCTCCCTTGCGGATGGACTCGTCGCCCTCGTCGAACAGGGCCCAGCCCTCGATGGCGATCATGGCCCCGCCCGGGACGGCCGTCCAGCCCTCGGGCACCTTCGGCTGGCTGGCCAGCTTGTCGCGCAATCCGGCAGTCTCGCCGCGGGCGTCGGCCAAGTCCTTCAAACACGTATCGCGCTCCGCACGCAGTTGGGCCGACTCGTTCTGGCAGCCGTTCAACTCATCGGTCAGGGCCTTGTTGTTCCCCTCGAGCATGGCAATTTTCTCTTTGTTGGGGTCCTGGCAACCGCCGGTCATCATGGCCGTCAGCCCCAACAGCACCAACCCACCACCGGCTAATCGAATCCCTTTCATGCCATTGTCTCCTCTTGTAACCAGGATCGGTCCACCCGATCGTCCGGACACGAAGTATCTTTCACTCTTTGGAAATCGCCTGTTTGAGCTTGGCGTCGATGCGCTGCTCCTGCTCCTGCAGGGCTTTGGCCCGTTCCTGCTGTTGGTTCTCGCGTTCTTGCAGGGCCGCCTCCCGGGCCGCTTTCTGCAGATCGCGGCGCAGCCCCCACAGCAATGACAGCGTCCAATAGGCCAGCAGCGTTCCCCCCGCCGTGCACAACATCAACCAGAGGACGTTGACCGGCAGGGATTCATCAATCAACCAGAAGAACCACACCGAAACCTGATGGTTGCGGTTGTTCCATAACACCGCGCCGACCGCCAGGAAGACCAGCGCGATGAGCGTGAGCCTAGAATAGAGCTTGAGTTGTTTCCACGCAAGACGCACGGGGTTCCCTCAGCTTCTCAGCCCGGTGAGCTTTCCGGAAATCACAGCCTCGAACACCGCGACCGCATTCTGCACCGGGCGTAGCTCGGACAAGCGGTTATAGAATACCACGACGATCAGGAACGCAAGCGACAACCACGGCACCAGGGGAATCGCCCGCGTGCGCTTGAACGGCAGCGTGACCACCCAGCCCAACAGGGCGAGGAAGCTGGTCAGGACGAATCCCATGACCACGATGGGCCAGCCCGCCACGCAGCCGGCTGCGGCCATCAGGTGGATGTCGCCGGTGCCGAGCGCCTCCCGGCCCAGGACCAGCGTAAACACGAGGCGCACGGCCCAGCCGAGGGCGCCGCCGATCACGTAACCGGCGGCCGCGTTCGCCAGGCCAGTCAGCGGTCGCCAGGAGCCGTGGGGGCACCAGTTGAGCCGGCTTTCGCACCAGCCGCGAAAGGGTTCATTGGTCAGGCAAAGCCACGCGACCGCGAGCCCACCGAGAACAGCCGGCGCCAGAAGGAGCCACTCTTGCAGGACCACCGCCCGGGCGGAAGAGCGCTCCGCTTCGATGGCCTGGACGATTTCGGTATCCGCGGGGCGGGCGGGCGCCCCTGCCCCAACGATCAGCACGAAGCATGCCGCGATCGGCACCAGCAAGCGCCAACCTGGAAACAAGCCCGGGCCGACCGAGAGAGCATCCGCCGTCGTGGAACCGATGACGACGAGAAAGACCAGCGCCACCAACCATGCGGCCGCCGGCGCCATGCGCGCGTTCACCGGCGCGGCGGTGGCTTCCTCGGCACCTTCCGCAACGGCGATAGGAGCGGAGGGGGATGGGTCATCGGCCGGGCCCGCACCGTCCGGGAGACGTACGGCCCGACGAACCATCCACCACGTCAGCCCCAGGAGCACGACTACGACGAGGCTCACCACACTCGTGGTGAGACCGGGGCGGTGCCACGCAGCCCCGATCGTCGGCCGCCACGTTGCCGCCGCGGGCGCCCAGAGCAGGTGCAACACGAAGCCGGCCAGCACGGCAAAACCGGTGAAGCGGACGTCGATGAAGTAGTGCTCCAGGTCGATCATCGACATCGCCAGGAGGCAACCGAAGAGAATGATGTGGGCCAACACGATCGGCCAATCGTAGTAGAGTTGCTCGGTGAGTCCCAGGCCCGAGTCGTAGGTGCCGCCGCGCAGGGCGGCCACGCAGAAGGCGTCGAGCACCACCAGCGTGAGCGTGGCCATGAGCAGCTCAACGGCGGGATAGCGCGGCGAGATCGGCGTGCCACAGGCGCGACACCGCCCACCCAGCCGCACGTAGCTCAACACCGGCAGGTTGTCGTACCAGTGAATGCGCGCGGCGCAGCGCGGGCAGAACGACCACAGCGGCGCGGTGGTGGAGATGCCTCGCGGAACGCGGTACACCACGACGTTCAGGTAGCTGCCGACGACCAGCCCGACGGCGGCGAAGAACACCACCCACCATAGCGTCGCAACCACCAACACGATGTGCTACTACAATCGAGAATGGGTCCCGTCGCAATAGGGCAGGTTTCCGCTGCGGTGGCACTGACAAATGGCCAGCCGGCGGGCTTCGGTGATCTCCACCACGAAAGGTCGAAGGCCGGTCCCCTCACGCGAGTGGGTGCCGTCGCAGTACGGCAGCTTGGCCGACAGCCCGCACTGGCAATAGGCTTTCTTACCGCAGGTCTCATCGACCACGATCGGCCGGGTGCCATGTCTGGGTTCCGCCACGTTCTTCTCCTTCTCACAGGGCTTCCAGGCCCCGGACGAACTCCTGGATGGTCCATTCCGGCGTGGAGGCGCCGGCCGTGACCCCCGCCACCTGGGCCCCACGCGCCATGGCGGCATCGAAGTCCGCCCAACTCTCCAGATGGTAGGTGCGGGTGCCCTGGGCTCGGCAGAGACGGGACAGTTCCTGGGTGTTGGCCGAGTGCAGCCCGCCGAGGACGAACATCACGTCCACTTCGTCGCACAAGGCCACCGCGGCGTCCTGCCGCTGCGTGACCTCCAGGCAGAGGGTGTTGTGAATTTTGATTTCCTTGAAGGGGCGTTTGACGATCTCGGCCACGATTTCCGCCACGTGTTCCGGCGAGTGGGTGGTCTGGGCCACGATCCCGAGACGCTCCTTGTAGGGCAGGGCCGTCGCCACCTCTTCCTTGCGGTCGAGCACCACCACGTCGGGGGCGTAGCCGATCACCCCGCGGACCTCGGGATGGTCCCGGTCGCCGATCATAACCACGTGATACCCCTCCTCATGAAGCTTCTTCACCACGTCCTGGGCCTTCTTCACCAGCACGCAAGTGGCGTCGACGATGTTGAGCCGACGCTGCCGGACGCGGGCGATCGTCTCGGGCGTCGCCCCGTGCGAGCGGATCAGCACGTTGCTCCCCTCCGGGATGGTCTCCAGGTCGCCCGACTGGCTGAGCCCTTTCTGTTCCAGGCGTTCGACCACGCTGGGGTTGTGAATGACCGGGCCCAAGGCCACGACCTTGCCCGCGCCGTGCTCCTCGACCGCCTTCTCGGCGATTTCGATGGCGTCCTCGACGCCGAAGCAGAATCCGCGTTTGTCCGCCAGTTTGACCTTCATGGGCAGACGACTCCCCGGCTGAAAAAGGGGTGAGGAGCCTTTCGCTAGAATCCCTGTCTCCGTTCCTGGAAGCGGCCAAGACCTCATGCCCGGAGCTCCGGACGCCTTTCTCGTCCGATATCCTATGGTCCAGCGGCAAAAATTGCCACTTGCGCCGCCGTCGCTCTCCGCCCCGCCGAATACCTCGTCCCCGGAAGAGAAGAGGTTCGACACTCCGCCCACGCGATCCGGGGAATACTCCCGAAATTCGTTTCAGAGGCGTGGGGGTTTTGCCGATAGTCCGCTCATGGCCCATCGGGAGAGATTTGACTGAAGGCCACTCAGCGTAACGAATCGGTGTGCGGTATCTGTGTTCCGATACCCTGCGCTCTACTTGTTCCTAAAGGAGGAATGCTCATGAGCACCCAAAACACGACCATGAATACCCAAACCTACAACACGACCTTCCCCGCCACGACGATCCCGTGGGACAACATCAATGAGCCCGGCACGTACGTCTGCAACTGGAGCGGACACCTGCTCCGCGTTCCCGAGGACGGCGTGACGCCGGGTCGCTCCCCGATGGTGAACATCATCGGTCACGAGCCGCTGTACGTGACCAAGATCAGCAACGACCCGTACATGCCGCTGACCAAGGCACGGCTGGTGGCCTCGAACTTCGACATCTGCGTCAACTTCTAAGCCCGGCGGACGGAACGGTCCGTCCGCCGACGACCGGAGCAGAGCGGGACATAAACCGGCGCGCCCGGGACGTTCCACGAATCGCTCTCGCCGGTCGCACATAAGGAACTACGTTATATCGCACGCTGATCGGCGGCGGGCGGAACTCCGGTTCCGTCCGCCGCATTTTGCGCGCGGACGGCGTCTCATCCAATCGCTGCGGTCAGGGCCTTAGCGTAAGCGTCGTAAGCCCGCGGCTCGAACAGGCACCAGGTGACCTCGCGCGGAAACTCCGACCGGGCCAAGCATTCTCCCACGGCTTCCAGGCTGACCCGGGCCGCCTCCTCCAGAGGGTAGCCGTACACGCCGCAACTGATGGCTGGGAACGCCATCGTCTCGCAGCGATGCTCGGCAGCCAGCCGGAGGGACTCGCGGTAGCACGAGGCCAGCAATTCGGCCTCACCTCGTCCGCCGCCGGAGTAGACCGGGCCCACCGCGTGGATGACGTATCGGACCGGTAGGCGATAACCCCG
Organism: Phycisphaerae bacterium; assembly: GCA_041480905.1. Lineage (GTDB taxonomy): Bacteria > Planctomycetota > Phycisphaerae > UBA1845 > UBA1845 > JAAEQG01. The sequence goes on along the minus strand of JBGPAW010000060.1, from coordinate 7,533 downwards.
GGTGATCTTGGCGGATCCGGTCGGGCAACCGCCGAGCGTGCGGCACTCGGCCAGCAGTTCGGGGCCGGCTGCCCGATGGATGGTCCCGTCCACTCCTCCGCCGCCCCGCAGGCTGCTGTTCGCGGCGTTGACGATGGCATCGACCTTCAGGGTGGTGATATCGCCGCGCACCAGCTTGATTCGTGCTGCAACCGTCGGGTCCATGATCTGATCTCTCCGTTAATCTTGCACCCGAGCCTCGATCCGCTTCCAGAGCGTCTTCCAGTCACCCGGCCGGAGTTGGCGGGGAAGTCGCCGCCAGTAGGCCAGCAGGAAGCGCAACCGATCCGTCCGCGTCAGACCGGGCGGGGCAGTCCGCAGTAGACCGGCCGGCGCCGAGGCGACGGCGCTACGCGCCGGTCGCCATCGCACGCTCAGCCCGTGAAAGTCGCAGATCACGACCCGAGCCGCGGGCTTCAGGCTCCCCTTGACGCGAAGGGCCAAGGGCCCGCGCGGTCCCTCCGCTAAGGGTCCTGGCGCCGCTTCCGGTAAGACCGCGAACAGGTCCGGCGTCCAAGGCTTTGCCGTAACTCCGCGTTGCACCATGTCCGCCAATAGGCGTCCGGTCGCGCGCAGCAGTTCCCGGCCCCGGTGACGGTTGTCATCGCCGCCCGCCGTTTTTGGTGCCTTTGTTCCTTCGGCCAACGCGAGCCGCAGCGCGTCGCGGAGCGGCGTCGTATGAGGCGGCCGATGGACCAGGAGCAGACTTTCCGCTTGGCCCCACGACCGCCGCTCGAACAGCGCCGGGGCGTGAAAGGCGGGAAGGTCGCGATGACGCAAAGCGTGCGCGATCACGAAAGCACGGCGCAAAGGTGAGCCGGCCAATCGCCACCACCAGCCGCGCCAACGCTCCGCCCGATCCCGGTAGAGATGCAGGTCCTCCGGAAGACCGTGGAGCGGTGCGGCTTCCAGGTCGGACAGATGCTGCTCCAACCATTGGCGCCAATCGGCGGGCGTACGTTCACCCGCAAACGGCGTCAGTCCGTAGGGATGAGCGCGACAGCGGAGCACCAAGCGTGCCGTCCATTGGTCATCAAGCTGGACACGGGCGAAGTAGGCGTTGGTCCGCAGGATGCGCCGGTCGCGCTGGGCCCAGAGGGCGACTTGATGAGCTTGGGCGGCGGTCTCGACGAGGCGGGCCCATCGCTTGCGAATCTGGCGGCCCTGGCCGAAGCGGGCGTCGGCGTAAGCGTGCAGAAAGCGAACACGCTGCGCGGCGGTGGTGTGCAGGCGAAACCCTTGATACAGCTCGGCCAAGTTGCGGGCCGCCTCGCGGTCCGTAACGGGCCGTCCGACGCGGATGCCCGCAAGATCGGCGAAAACGATCTCGTATTGGCCCGATCCCGTCTTGGAACGTACCAGCAGATTGTCCGCGTGGGTGTCGCGGGGCAGAACGTGGGCCGCGTGGGTTCGGGCCAAGAAACCAGCGACGCGCTCGATGAGCTGGGCCGGTGGGAAGCGGTGGCTTTCCCACGCATCGGCGAGGGTCCAAGCGCCGGCGAACTCCTGGGAGATCAGCACGCTCCGTCGGCCATCGGCGGCCACCCCCGCCGCCACGACGTGGATGGCGCCAATTCCGGCGGCCGTCAGCCCTTGCCCGACGCGGAACTCGCGCACCGCCGGCGGGCCGAACACCCAACGCTTGAGGGTGCCCCAAAGATCGGCGTGGGCGAAGACCTTGGCGAAAAACACCCCGCTGGGCAGCGTGACGCGATACACCTCCCGCAATGAATTGCGCTTGGCGAGCTCAACCCGCGGGTCGCCCGCCAGACTGAACCAGTTGGGAACCAGGTCACCGGTGACGATCCCTTCGTAGCCTGAACCGATGTGCCACCGGACGCCGCCCGGCGCGGTCACCGCTCGCACCGGAACCGTGTAGGGCGTAGAGGGAAGAGTCGTCGCCTTGTCAGCGTCTACATTCATGGAGCAGCGGGTGCGCCATCCCTGGCGTCTGTAGGTGCTCAGCGCCCATCTGAATCGTGTCTTCAGCCCCGACAGCGGCAACAGAGTATAGCCCAGGGCGTCAGGGTCCGTGACACTTTCGGCGGGGTAGTTGACCCAGGTCCTTTGGACCTGGGGAAGCGATTACCCCGGACCACCGAACCGCACGATGACCGGCTTCATGGCCTTCACAAGCAATCGCTCCCCCACCTCCAGAGGAGGTGGGCCACCCGCCCTTCCGGCGAATGCAGGATGTAGACGACGCGGGCCGTCTCATGGTTTGCCAACGCTCGCCGCCAACTGGTCGATATCCTCGAGCGTGAGTACACACCTCCTGTTCTTTTCCAACAGCCGTATACGCGCCCCTCGAACACCCTGAAACAAGCGAGCGGCTTGTTCCCTATCGCCGCAGAACTCCTCCCACAAAGCGCCACAGAGCTTCGTGTGTATGCAGCGATTCAACAAGGCTTCTTCCTGGTTCTCGTAATCATCGCGCCTGGAGTCAGACAAAGTTAGCCGCTCTAAGTTCCTTGCCGCCTCGGCGGTCCATTTCTTCCATTTAATTCGGCTCATCTCGCCCAGCGTTCCGTACACCGAATTCACCTCTGCTCGTGGCCACAGAGGCCGGGGCTCATCTCCACCCTTTGGCTGAATCAGCCCCAACAAAACGCGTTGCACCCACAGGCGCTTGCGGACAAAACTCGAGTCGTCATCGCCAAGTGACCCAATGTCGTTCGCCTCCAGGAGCGAGCGGGCTGCTGCTCTCCGTGCAGGGTCAGTGACCGACTCAAGAACACCCACCGCAAGGATGGGATTCTTCCTTAGGCGGCGTCGCTCCACAAAGTCCCTAAGCGAAGGTTCCACGTCATCTTCTGCCGCAATGCTGAGAGCATAGTCGAGGACTCGCGAATCGCTTGCCAGAAGGACCTCGTGGTTTATTGCCGGGGGCCACTTCTCAGGCTGCGTTTCCCACCGGCATCGGCAAACTGCCGTATAGTACGCAATGGGCACCAATTGGGTCGAGATATTGCAATCACCTATGAACTGAGCTCCATCGAAGATTGCCGGATCGCGGGTAAGGTGCTCCACCCCGTCAGGCCATTGGCAGTTGTAGAAGTACACGCGGCTTTTTCCGAAAACACGAAGCTGGAAGTCTCGCGCGAAAGAGCATCGCTCAAAAAGCATGATAGGGTTATTCGCGCTCCATGTTCCGGCAAGATGGCAATTCACAAACCTACCAATCACGTCGTCATCGGTGTGCCGTGTGAGTTGGCCACCAATGGTGACATTGTGGAACTCGACGGGGCCCCAGTACAGGTCTCCAAGGTCGGTGACCGATGTAGTGTTTGGGGAATCTCCCACGACAATGACGCCAGGCGGGATCCAGTTGAAATCGTAGGTCCCTGCTGAAAGGCTGAGAACATCACCCGGGCGAGCTTGAGCGGCGCGGACGCTGCCCGGCTCGAAGGAATGGACGCGTCCACTACAGGGGATCATCGTCGCGCGGCAGTACGCGAATAAGTCGCGGGCACTGTAGAGCGCATCCAAGGAAGTTTGGAGCTCGGGAACCACTGCGTCCTCCGTCTCTCGCAGGAGCCGACCGGCTTCTTCCAAGAGCTCTTGTGCCGCGGGGTCTCCGTCGGCAAGGGCAATGGCTCCAAGTATGTACAATACTCGTCCCCGCGAGTGCGGAGCGTCCTTGAACAGGCGCTCCACCTGCGACAAGATTTCTTCCGCAGGATTCGTCGACGAACGATCGAATGCTCTCGGGCTCAGCCCAGGCAGACCGGGCAGCCCGCCACCACTCGGAAGAGGCTCTGAAATCCTTGCGAACCAGAACGCTGCTTGGCTAACCGCCTCGATTTCTCGCCGCACGAACACATTCTGCCGAACTGCTTCTTCACGTTGGATCTGAGCAATGTGCGCGCGGGACAGGGACGACGCACTGAGGACGATTGCAGCACTGATCACTGCACACAGTGCCCCTATAGTCGCAACTGTTGCTCTGTACCTCCGCAAGTACTTTCGCAGCACGTACAGCATCGAATCCCGCTTTGCCTCAATCGGTTCGTCCCTCAGGTAGTGGCCGATGTCGCGGGCCAGCTCGCCGGCGGTCTGATACCGCCGCTCGCGCTCCTTGCTCAGGCACTTGAGCACGATGGTCTCGACTTCGTCGTTGATCTGCTTGCGGACCGTGCTGGGCCGGGCCGGCTCAGCCCGCATGATCCGGTCCAGCACGTCGCGCATGTTCCCCACCACCTCGTACGGGAACTTGCCGGTCAGCATCTGGTAGAGGACGACGCCGAGCGAATACACGTCCGTGCGCGTGTCGATCTTGCTCGGCACCCCCTCGGCCTGCTCCGGCGAGGCCCACGGCAGGCTGCCCACGAACTGACCGGTCATCGTCATCAGCGAGACCTCGCCCACCCCGGCGGCTACCTTGGCCAGCCCGAAGTCCAGAACGTGCGGCTCGCCCTCGGCGTCCACGCGGATGTTGCCCGGCTTGAGGTCGCGGTGGATGACCCCGCGCAGGTGGGCCGCGTTCACCGCGTCGCAGATCTTGGCGAACAGCCGCAACGTCTCCTCGATCGAGCGCTTCCCGCTGGCCATCCACACGTCCAGCGGCTGGCCGGAGATGTAGTCCATCACGAAGTAAAAGCTGCCGGCCGCCGTCCCGCTGTCGTGGATGGTCACGATGTTGGGATGGTTGAGCTGTCCGAGGACTTCCACCTCGCGCTCGAAGCGGGCCTTGTCGTGCTTGCCGGCGAACGGCCCCTCCTTCATCACCTTGATGGCCACTTTGCGCTTGGTGGACTTCTGCACGGCCTGATAGATGACACCCTGCCCGCCGCGGTGAATCTCGCGGACGATCTGGTACCCGGCGAAGGAGTCCGGCAGGGACTCGCCGAGAGGCCACCCGCCACTGCGCCGGCTGACGGTCGCGTCGACCTGCCATTGGGCGAGCTTATTCCGGCACTCGGGGCATTGTTCGAGGTGTCGGCGGAGAGCGTCAGCCTCCTCGGGCGTGACCGCCTCGCGGGCCAACAACTCGATCTGTTCCGGCGTCAGACAGGGCATGATGGATAGCTTTCGGGTATCAGCCTTCAACTCTCGGCCCGAGGAGTTCCGCATCCCGCGTCTCTGATGGGGGCGGCCCCTGACCCCGACTCCCAAGGTAAGCTTCGTCTTGCCCCCCTCCGTGTCAAGGGGTGAGGACGTGTGCCACACCCCATTCCCACCTTCAGCCTGCGTTCCAGTGGACAACCGACCCTCACGCGCCATAATACCTCAGCAGGCATTCGGTTGATCCTGGGGCACACGGGCCGCGCTCCACCCCTTGCCTGCTCCTTCAAACAGGGAGATTGCTCAGTGTCCATTGAGGCGAAAATCCAGCAATTCAAGACCATGGCCGAGGCGGATCCGGAGAACGAACTGGGTCACTTCAGCTTAGCCAAGGCGTACCTGGACGCCGGACGACCGGCGGAGGCCGTCGCATCTTTCGATCGCGTGCTGCGGATCAATCCAGGTTATTCCAAGGCTTATCAGCTCAAGGCCGACGCCCTGCTCAAGCTGAGTCGCCAGGCTGACGCCGTCACGACCCTGCGGGAAGGTGTCGACGTGGCCGGCCAACGCGGTGACATGATGCCGCGTCAGACCATGGTGGACATGCTGCGCAAGCTCGGAGTAGAAGTTCCCAGAGTCGAGGCTGCACCGGCTCCGTCGGCGGGGGCGGTGGGCGCGGGGCCCTTCACCTGCACGCGTTGCGGCCGCCCCCACGGCAAGCTGCCGGAGCCGCCGTTCAAGGGCGAGCTGGGCGCCCGCATCCACCGCCAAATCTGCGCCGACTGCTGGCGCGAATGGGTCCGCATGGGTACCAAGGTCATCAACGAGCTCGGGCTGGCGCTCTCCGATCCCAAGGCCCAACAGATCTACGACCAGCACATGCGGGAGTTCCTGATACTCGAGTAGGGCGGATTCACGAGCCACGACTCTCAAGAAAGGGATCAGGTGGCAGGTGGATAAAGCCACACTGAATATGCGGTAGCAGTACTGGCACTGCCTCTGATTTGTGCTGAACTTGCGAAAAAGTGTCAGAGTCTGTTTGACTTTATCAGACAGCGGGTTATACTGTAAGGTGGAAGTGGAAAACTAGGTTGAGTCGATTGGCTTTCGCAGGGTGAAGTAGATCTATCCGCCATACATAGTTGTCATAGTGTAATCCATTACCTTTCGTTTCCCTGCCTTCCAATTGAACATCTGAAGAGTGCGTTCTTTGCTGCGCGCTGACCTGGGCGAATCCGGCCCGGAAATCCGCGTCGCGCAGGGCCAAACCCTTGCGTGAACGGATGGGCTGAGGTCGCCCGGTTTGAGAGCGGTGAAACCAAAGGCAGGGTGGCGGCCGTGCTTTTGTCCTATGTGTTTTTTAAGGTAAGGAAAGTTTTTGAAGGAGACCAGTGTTGCGGAGCCACTACCCTTGGCCGCCCCCTGCCTTCTCCAAAATGTCGTTTCCCCTAGGCGCCTGCGTGTGGGCGGTTGCTGACCCGACGGGGCAATCCTGACGGGAAACATTCGGTTGGCTTCCTCCTCCCTTGTCACGTCATGGGTTCCGAGGCGGACCCAGTCGGAACGCCTTCCCCCCCGGCTTGGTCCGCCTCGCGATACCCGGTAGAATCCTCCGCCGAATAGCCCGCACTACCCAACGTGAGGAAGGAACGCCGTGCGCAAGGAACTTCCACCATCCTTGAAGGCCTTAGGCCGTGAACGCCTCCCCGAGACCCTGAGCTTACCGGCCGGATCGTTCCATTTGGACAGGGTTTTCAAGCATGACTTTTTCGCGGTCACCGCGCTGTACATGGGATCGAGTGGAAAGATTGTCCTGAAAATGGGGCGCAAGGCCGACTTCTGTGGTCTCCCCTGCGCCTGGATCGGCCGGCTGCTCGCCCGCCATGAAGCGGACATGTATCGGCGGCTTCAGGACTTGGAGGCCATCCCGGCCTTCCTGGGTATGTGGGAGCGGCACGGCTTCGTCCATGCGTATGTTGCAGGCCACCCGATGCAGAAAGGGGAGCACGTGCCCGATGACTTCTTCGATCGGCTCCGCGACGCTATCGAGGCCATCCACCGGCGCGGGATGGCCTACGTAGACCTGGAAAAGCCCCAGAACGTCATCGTGGGAGACGATGGGCGACCCTACCTGATCGACTTCCAAATATCCTGGCATCTCTCCAAGCGTTACGGCGGGGAATCGTGGCCGGCGCGGTTCATCCTACGTTGCCTGCAGGACGCGGACCGCTATCACCTCCTCAAGCTGCAGAGGCGCACCCGACCTGACCAACTGAGCGCGGAGCAATTGGCTGCCAGCTTTCGCAAGCCCTGGTACATCCACCTGCACCGCTGGTTGACGCAACCGGCGACCCAACTGCGTCGCCGGACGCTCGCGCGTCTGGATCCCCAGCGACAAACCGGAGAGAGGGGGATGATCGGCTGACCCTGGGGCCTCGCCCACAAAAGAGGCCCGGTGGGGTGGACCGGGCCTTGGGGAACCGACCCAGG
>JBGPAW010000059.1:0-13610 GCA_041480905.1 Phycisphaerae bacterium | reverse complement strand
GCGCAGCGGGCTGATAGGCCAGCCCTTCAGGGCTGGTGGGAAAAGCCCTCGGCTTCCTGACCAGCAGCCCGTTTTAACTGGCTTCCTTGCTTTGGGCTTAAGCCCTATCGTTGACTCCGCAAGCCCGTTGAAACGGGCTGGCCGCCGTTCCTGGAGGCGGAGTGAGACCGTGGCCACCGTTCACCGGCCCTCAAAGGGCCGGCCTACTCGCCCGCCTTTGACGGGGAAACGCCCTGAAGGGCGTTAGGAGACTCCCCGCTGCCGCCCGCCTAAAGTGTCACGGACCCAGCTACTTGGGACTTGGGACTCGGGGCGTTAGACTTTTGACGCCATGTTCCTGGTCATGCTGGTCGCTTTGGTCGGCTCGTTCCTCGCCTCTACCACGGCGACGTATGCCGTGCGCGGCTGGGCGCGGCGGCGGAGCTACGTGGACCGCCCCGGCGGGCACAAAGGGCACGCTCAGCCGGTCGCCCTCGGCGGCGGAGTGGCCATTACCGCGTGCCTCTGCCTGCCGCTGCTGGCCGTGACGCTGGCCGCCGGCTTGATCGTCCGCGCCGGCGGCGTCGCCGGCTTGCCGGAACTGTGGGTCACGCATCAGCAGGGCATTGCCGGCAAGTGGCCGGAGGTGCTCGCCATCGTCGGCGGGGCGCTGGTGCTGCACCTCCTCGGACTAATCGACGACGCCAAGGCCCTCGGTTTCCTGCCGAAGCTGATCGTGCAGCTCGTCGTGGCCGTTGTGATCGCCGGTCCCGTGGGCATCCGGGCCGGTGAGGCGCTGGGAGTCCCGACTTCGATGGTACTGACGGTCCTGTGGATCGTGCTCATCACCAATGCGTTCAACTTTCTGGACAACATGGACGGGCTGAGCGCCGGCGTCGCCGCCATCGCCGGGACGATCTTCGCCGCTTCGGCTTTGCGGACGGGGCAGATCTTCGTCCCGGCGGTTACTTTCATCTACGTCGGGACCATGCTGGGTTATCTGGTTTTCAACTTCGCGCCCGCCACCATCTTCATGGGCGACGCGGGCAGCCTGGTGGTGGGGTACTTTATCGCCGTCCTCACCGTCCTGACCACCTTCTACAACCCAGAGCAGGGTCTTCAGCCGACCGGTGTGCTGGTGCCGCTGGCGGTGTTGGCCGTCCCGCTTTACGACGTCATCAGCGTCAGTTGGCTCCGCCTCCGCGCAGGGCAAAGTCCGTTCCGGGGGGACCGCCGTCACTTTTCCCATCGCCTGGTGCAGAAGGGCATGAGCCCCCGAGCCGCCGTATTGACCATCTACCTGGCCACCGCGGCCACCGGCCTGTCCGCCGTGTTGTTGCCTCGGGCCGATCCCCTGACCGCGGCCCTGGCGTTCGCCCAATGCCTGTGCGTCGTCCTGATCATCGCGGTGCTGGAACACGCCGGCCAGCCCCGAACACCCGACAATGAGAAGTGATACCCCAGGTGGGGCCGCACCGTGGACGAACCATCTCCCCCCGGTCTAGCGGATCGCTGACGGTTACTGGCTGAGAGCTTCCTGTTCTACTGCCGCTTGGCCCGGAAGCAGTCGCGGCAGAACACCGGACGGCCCTCGGTCGGCTTGAACGGGACCGTCGTCGGCGCCCCGCACTCCGCGCACACGACTTCGTAGGATTCGCGGGCGCCACGACCGCCGCCGGAACCGCCGGACCCGCCGGAACCGCCGGACCCGCCCGGCCCGCGGCCGCGGCCTTGCGTCTTCCGCTTGTCCCGGCACTCCCGGCAGCGCTTGGGCTCGTTGGTGAAACCGCGCTCGGCATAACGAGCCTGGTCCTCCGCCGAATGCACGAATTGCTGACTGCAGTCGACGCAAACAATGTTCTTGTCTTCGTACGGCACGGGCGATTTCCTCCGTTTCAGGGACCGGCCACAATAACTATGGCCCATAACCAAGGACCGTGCGGGAACAGCCCAATCGGACGGGGAGACGAGAAGAGGGACGGTCCTTTTTGTGGAGGATCGGCCATGCTCCTGCGATGACCCTTCGTACCCGGGCGACCCGCCTGGATGGAGCAGCAACACCCCATCACACGACACGACCAGTATGCGCCAAAAACCGGCGGCCGTCAAATCCCGATTTCGTCCCCCCAAAAGGCGCCCCCAGGTCCTTGGCCCCATAATCGCCCCTTGCCTTGACGAGTTGGCAGCCACGGCGGGCCGGCCTGCTTGTCTCCCGGCGGCTGGCGTGGTGCAATGAGTCGGTCCCGGTGCGGGGTCGATCGCTGCAGCCGGGTGTCACAGGAAGGCGGGGCATGCGTGCCTGTTTGGAAAAGCTGATCGCCGGACAAGACCTCAGCCGGGAGGAATCCGCGCGTGTGTTTCATTTTATCATGTCGGGGCAGGCCCATGACGCCTTGATCGGGGCGTTTTTGGCGGCCTTGGCCGCCAAAGGTGAGACGGTGGACGAAATCGTCGGCGCGGCGGAGGCCATGCGCGCGTGCGTAACGCCCGTTCGGTGCGACGTCGACTGCATCGACACCTGCGGCGCCGGTGGCGACGGGATCAGCACTTTCAACGTCTCGACCACCGCCGCCATTATCGCCGCCGCCGCGGGCGCCACCGTGGCGAAGCACGGCAACGTCACCAACACGCGGGTCAGCGGCAGCGCCGAGGTACTCCACGCCTTGGGCGTCAACATCGACTGCCCCCCCGCCATAGTGGAGCGCTGCCTGCGCGAGGTGGGCATCGGCTTTTTATTCGCCCGCAACCTGCACCCCGCCATGCAACATGCCGCTCCCGCGCGCCGCGCTTTGGGCGTGCGGACGATCTTCAACCTGCTCGGCCCCCTGACCAACCCCGTGGGGGTGCGACGACAGGTACTGGGCGTGCCGCGGGCGGACCTCACCGAGAAGATGGCGGAGGTGCTGCGGCGGCTGGGGGCCGTTCGTGCCATGGTAGTCCACGGCGGGGACGGCTTGGGCGACTTGACCATCACGAGCGAGACACGCGTGTCGGAACTGCATCACGGTGCAATCCAAACTCGGTACGTTGCCCCCGAGGGATTGGGTCTTCGCCGGGCCGTGCTACAAGATCTAGTAGTAGCCTCGCCGCAGGAGAGCGCCGCGGTGGTGCGGCGCGTACTCTCCGGCGAGCCCGGCCCGCCACGCGATCACGTCTTGCTGAACGCGGCGGCGGCCTTGGTGGTTGCGGAGGTCGCGGAGGATTTGCCGCACGGGCTGTGTTTGGCCGCCGCGGCCATCGACGACGGCCGGGCCCGCGAAACGCTACGCCGATGGATCGAGGTGACCAACGCGTGATCCGCTATCGCTGTGACAAGTGCGGATGCCCGCTGAACGCCAACGACCCCCGGCGGTTCATCCTCAAGATGGAAGTTTACGCCGCGGCGGCGCCTCTCGAATTCAACAAGAACGACTTGGCGAAGGATCGCACCGAAGAGATCGAGCGGTTGGTCGAGCAACTCTCCAACGCCGACCCCGACGAGATTGAGAACCAGACTTACCGCATCTTGCGTTTCGACCTCTGCCGGGAATGCCACCAGATGTTCCTCCAGCGACCGCTGGGATGAGCCGCACGTTCGGCATGGTGGCGTAACCATCTGTGCTTCGATGATCCGTCGAGATAAAATGCAGTCATGGACCTCAGTTCGTATGTAGCCGGCGTGCGGAAATACACGGCCGAGCTGAAACGGCGCAACGCCGAAGCCCAAGCTCGTGCTCGTGCTGATCTGCCTCGGCTGGTGGAGGCCATCCGCGCCGACGGACGGGTGCGCCGGGCCTACCTGTTCGGTTCGCTGGCCAAGCACAAGTTCCATCCGCAGAGCGACATCGACATCGCGGTGGAAGGGCTGGACTGGAACGAGTGCGAGGACCTCCGACAACGATTGGAGGAACTGACGCGCTTTCCCGTGGATGTCCGGGACTTAGACGGCACCCCCGAATTCCGTGAATTGGTCGAGTTTTATGGAGAACTGCTCTATGCCCAACCCTGATGAACTCCACGTGCTCCGCAAGGAAATCCAGACCGATCTAGCCGCCGTCGAGCGGCTGGCTCGGGACTTGGCGGAGGCCCGGGGCCGGTTGCCCGCTCAGCCGACCCAGGAGAACCTCGCTTACTTGGCCTACCTGCTCCATGGCATATACACGGGATGGGAAAGTGCCTTCCACCGTATCGCGGTGACCTTTGAGAACAGGCTCGACCCCGCACGGTGGCATGCCCAACTCTTGCGTAGAATGAGCCTCGACCTTCCGGGGATTCGCCCCGCGGTGATCGACGCCGAGTCCCGCGAGCGGCTGGAGGAACTGCGCGCCTTCCGGCACTTCTTCCGCCACAGTTACAGCGTCCGTCTTCGCCCAAGGCGACTCACAGGAGTGCTTGAGACCTATGACGAAGTGGCTCCCGTCGTCGCCGCGGACTTGAAGCGCTTTCTGGATAATCTGGACACCATGGCAAACGTCTCGGAGCAAACCCCATGAACCCGAGCACTACCGCCAACCTCTCCGCCCCCCGAAATGTGCAGGCTCCGCGCGGCACACGGATTACGTGCAAGGGCTGGATTCAAGAGGCGGCCATGCGCATGCTGATGAACAACCTCGATCCGGCGGTGGCCGAGAAGCCCGACGAGCTGATCGTCTACGGCGGCAGCGGCAAGGCGGCCCGCAGTTGGGCGGACTACGAGCGCATCGTCGCGGCCCTCCAACAGCTCGAAAACGACGAGACGTTGCTCGTGCAGTCGGGTCGGGCCGTGGGCGTGGTCAAGACGCACCCCGATGCGCCGCGCGTGCTCATCGCCAATTCGCTGCTGGTCCCCAAGTGGGCGACGTGGGAGGAGTTCCGCCGGCTGGAGGCGCTGGGCCTGACCATGTACGGGCAGATGACCGCGGGGAGTTGGATTTACATCGGCACGCAGGGTATTCTGCAAGGAACATACGAAACGTTCGCCGCGGCGGCCGATCGGCATTTCGGCGGATCGTTGAAGGGCAAGCTCGTAGTTTCCGGCGGATTGGGCGGAATGGGCGGCGCCCAACCGCTGGCCGCCACCATGAACGAAGCCGTCGCTCTGATCGCCGAGGTCGATCCCGCCCGCATCCAGCGCCGCCTCGACACTCGCTATCTGGACAAGGCGACGGACAGCCTGGACGAGGGCATCCGCTGGGCGCTGGAGGCGAAGGCGAAGAAGCAAGCCCTGTCGATCGGTGTCGAAGCTAACGCCGCCGACCTCCTCAGCGAGTTGCTCAAGCGGAACCTTGTGTCCGACCTCCTGACGGATCAGACATCCGCCCATGACGCGCTGAGCGGCTACGTACCCAACCGGATGAGCTACGCCGAAGCCCTCGCACTCCGCAAGAACGACCCCGATCGCTACATTCGGGAGTCGATGCGTACGATGGGGGAGCACGTCGCCTCGATGCTCGAACTCCAAAAACGCGGGGCGATCACCTTTGATTACGGCAACAACCTCCGCGGCCAGGCCGTGCAAGTAGGCGTGGACCGCGCCTTTGACATCCCCGGTTTCGTGCCGGAGTACATTCGGCCGCTGTTCTGCGAGGGGGCTGGTCCGTTCCGCTGGGTGGCGCTCTCGGGCGACTCGAAGGACATCGCCCGCACCGATCGGGCCGTGTTGGAAACCTTCCCCGAGAAAGAGCACCTCTGCCGTTGGATTCGTTTGGCCGGCGAGCGGGTCGCCTTCCAGGGCTTGCCGGCGCGGATTTGCTGGCTGGCGTATGGGGAGCGGGCCCGCATGGGGCGGGTGTTCAACGACCTGGTGGCCCATGGCGAGGTTTCGGCACCCATCGTCATCGGCCGCGACCACCTCGACTGCGGGTCGGTGGCTTCGCCCTACCGCGAGACCGAGGGGATGAGGGACGGTTCCGACGCCATCGCCGATTGGCCGATCTTGAACGCCCTGCTCAACACGGCCTGCGGTGCCAGTTGGGTGTCCGTCCATCACGGAGGGGGGGTCGGTATCGGCTATTCGATCCATGCAGGCCAGGTTATCGTCGCCGACGGCACCCCCGCCGCCGCCCGGCGTCTCGAGCGCGTGCTCACCGCCGACCCAGCCACCGGCATCATCCGCCATGCGGACGCGGGTTACGAGAAGGCTGAACAGATCGCCCAGGAACGCGATGTGAAGATACCGAAGATGCCGAGGTAGGCCCTCCGACCTGTACGGAGTCGAACAGGTTCGCTTTCGGGAGGACATCTCGGAGCGTCTGCCCGAGCTGGCGCGCGAAATCGGCGCCTGGAAAGAGAAACCGGCCGTCAAACGGCTGGCCTACAGTCCTGCGGGTTACCCGTGAACGGCGTAATCCAGGGTGCACGCTCCGCCCCACAGGCCCGCAGCCCCACGGGCCGGCGATGGTCGATAGCGCTCGCCAGTAGTTCCGCTCGCCCTGGTTCTTCGCCAACCCAACAGGCAGCAGCATGAAGCTGAAATAGTAGGCGCCGTCCCCTGATTCTCTTCTCTACGCGCGGCGCCGTGGTTGACCGGCTTCCGCAGTCGCCCTAAAATCCGACCGACTGGGAGAAGGTGAGCTTTACGTTTTCGTGCAGAGGATTCGACATGGCCGGCGCAAACACGCTGACGTTCACCGACGCCAATTTTGACGAAGAAGTGCTGGGGTCCAACATGCCCGTGCTGGTGGACTTCTGGGCCGAGTGGTGCGCGCCCTGCAAGGCTTTGGGGCCGACCATCGACCAGTTGGCCGACGAATACACCGGCAAGGTCAAGATCGGCAAAGTGGACACCGACGCCAACCGCGAGGTCTCCACCCGCTATCAGGTCAGCGCCATTCCCACGGTGCTGCTTTTCCACAACGGAGCGATCAAGGAGAAGTTCGTCGGTCTGCGCGGCAAGAAGGACTTCAAGGTCGCTCTGGACGCGCTGGGGTAATGAACATGGTCACCAATTTGACCGTTCTGCCGGACGGCGGGGATGACCGTGGCGGCCACGACCGGGAACGATGCGGCAACGGGCTGGAAAAAATCTACCCCACCACCGCCGTCCGCTACGGCTACATGAATTACGTCGGGGAGTTTACCCACTCCCCGGAGATGACGTTCGGCTGCTCAGTCAAGGTGATCATCAAGACCAGCCGAGGCATCGAGTTGGGCGACCAGGTTTCCTTGACCTGTTCCGAGTGCAGCCAATCCGTCACCCGCGAGCAGATCCAGACCTACATCCGCAACAGCGGCCCAGACTACTACCAATGGGGCGACGGGCGGATTCTGCGCGAGGCGACCGCGGACGACGTGCGCGAAGAAGCCCGTCTCCGGACCGGCACCCTCGAGAAACAGGCCTTTTGCCAGGCGCTTGCCGACCGCTTGAACCTGCCCCTGAAAGTGGTGGTCTGCGAGCATCTCTTTGGGGGCGAGCGCATCATTTTTTACTTTTTGGCGGAGGGGCGGGTGGACTTTCGCGCCTTGGTCAAGGAACTGGCCGCCGAGTACCAGACCCGCATCGAGATGCGTCAGGTGGGGGTGCGCGACGAGGCCCGGCTGCTGGCCGATTATGAGACCTGCGGGCGGGAATGCTGCTGCAAGAGCTTCCTCAAGACGCTCCGGCCGGTGAGCATGAAAATGGCCAAGATGCAAAAGGCCACCTTGGACCCCTCAAAAGTTTCGGGGCGCTGCGGTCGCCTCAAGTGCTGCCTGCGCTACGAGCACGTCGGGTACGAGGAACTGGATCAGAAGCTGCCCAAGCTCGGGGCGCGGGTATCCACGGCCCACGGCGACGGCGTCGTGGTCAACCGGCAGATTCTCACCCAACTGCTTCAGGTCCAGGTGGATGGCGGGGCTCTGCTCACCGTGGCGATCGAAGATGTGCTCGGCCTCTCCGGTGAGAGCGCCGAGTCCACAGGCCTCGAGCGCCCGGCAGCTACCCCGGTGACGGAACCGGACGAGACCCTGGAGGAGAACGCCGACGAACTCGCGGAAGCGCAGGTCGACCCCGCTCCCGCCGGATCGGCCGAAGAGGCTCAGACGCCCCTCGACGGTGACGCCTCCGAAGCGGATCAGCCTGGCCGTCGCCGCAAACGCCGCCGCCGCCGCCGCGGTGCCGGGCCATCCCAGGACTCGACGGGGGGCGGCGAGGGTCCGGCAGTATAGCTGACCGGTTTCGGATTGGATATAATACCGCCTGGGACTCAGGAGGGGATGCGTCTGCGGGCTACGGTAGTGCGTGAGTCGCCGATGAGCGGGTGAGCAATGATGAGTTCGGAACCCCAACTTCAATCGCGGCGGGCGGAGCCGGAGCGAGGAGGCTATCCCCAGGACGCCTACGCCTTTGTCCTGGAGGTCCTCGGCTTCGCCGTCGAACGGGTGCACGGTCCCTTGACGACCGCGCAGGCGTTGGTGGCCCAATACATGGCCCACGAGAACATCGATCTTCAGGGAGTGCTCGAACGCCGCGAGGAAGGCCGGCTCGACCCCGCGCTCTGCCAGGCAATCGAGGAGGCCGGTGGTTTTGACAAGCTCAATCGGCACGTCAGCGGGGTGGAGTTGTGCTGGGCCATGCGTGACTTCGCTCTCTTGCGCTGGGGAGCATTGGCTTCCGTGGTTCTCCGCGCCTGGGGGATCACCCAAACCGCGGATCTGGGAAACCTCGTCTTTGCTCTGATCGAGGCGGGGCGGCTCCAGAAACAATCCCACGACCATCTCGAGGACTTTCACGACGTGTTCGACTTCAAGGAAGCCCTCGACGACGCCTTCCGCGTCGAATCTCTCTAGCCTAGTGTTTCCTCCGGATCTTATCCGGTCGCTAAAAAGAGTCGCAGGTTTCAGCCTGCGTGGACCACTGTGCCGAGAGGGCCAGCGGCCTGAGCATCCCGCGGCACGTCGAGAGCGCTGCGTTGCGTGACGCGTTCGGGGGGCCGATGCTCGAGGTGGTCTCCGCGAATGAGGACGAGTTGTACGAAGTCATGGACGGGCTGCTGTCCAAGCAGCCGCGGATCGAGGCGGAGTTGGCCCGCCGCCATCTGAAGGACGGGATTTACGTCATTATTCCCGATCAGCGCTGGCGTCACGGTAGGCGGGGGAACTTCGGCCTATAGGCTGGGGCGGCCTCACGATACAATGGGACCGTGAGTTCGCCGACGGACGAGCAGTTGTTGGCCGATCATGTCCGGGGAGACCCCACCGCGTTCCGCACGCTGGTCGAACGGCACCACGGCGAGCTGTTCAGCTTCGTGGTGCGCTTCACCGGCAGCAGCGTCGCCGCGGAGGACGTCGTCCAGGAGACGTTCGTGCAGACCCATATGGCTGCGGCGACCTTCGACACCGAGCGTCGGCTCAAGCCCTGGTTGTTCACCATAGCGGCCAACAAGGCCCGGGATTACCTGCGCAGCCGGACGCGCCGCCGGGAGGTGCCGCTGGACGCCCCGCTGAACGGCGATTACGAGGCGGACGGTCCCCGGTTTCTCGCCACGATGGCCGACACCGGACCCACCCCCGTCGAGAACCTCGCCGAATCCGAGAAGAGAGCCCTCGTCCGAAAAGTCGTCGACCGGATGCCGCCGCATCTGCGCGAAGTGCTCGTCCTGGCGTATTTTCACGGTTTTCCCTACAAAGAGATGGCGGATATCCTCAACATCCCCCTGGGTACGGTGAAGAGCCGCCTGCACGCGGCGGTCGGGACGTTCGGTAAACTATTTCGCGCCGGGCTGAACCGACCGGCGGGGCCGAACGTATGAACTCGTGCGGAACCGCTGGGCTCCGGGCGGTCCGCTTGGAAACCGTCGGATGGGGTCGGCGGGAAAGCTAATAGGACCTAATCTCTTATGAGTCAACCGGATAGCTTCCAGTCCGACCAATTACTGGACTACCACCTGGGTCTTATGGAGACGGCCTGCGAGGAGCGAATCCGCCATGAAATCGCCCGCTCGGAACCGTTGAAGCATCAAAGCCGGAACGTGTCCCAATGGCTCGAACTGCTCGACGCCTGCGAAGCCCCCCCTCCGCCGACCCGCTTGGTCGACCGGGTCATGGCGCGGATTGAACGGACCACGCCCCTGAGGATCACGGAGGCAGCGTCCTCCCTGCCTCCGTCCTCAGTGGGAGGCGGTTCCCGACGCCCGAGGGTGTCGCTGCGTGAACTGGTCGCACTGGCGGCGTGCATCATTTTCTTTATTGGGGTGGTCGTTCCCGGTTTCGCCCGGAACCGCCATCAGGCGCGGCGGGCGCTCTGCGCCGCGAACCTCGGGAGCATCTACGGTGGGCTCACTCAATATGCCGCCAGTTTCAACGGCGCCATGCCGCAAACGGCGGGCTTTGTTCCGGGCGTCAACTGGCTTCGCTCCCCACGGCCGGAGGTGCCGCGCACACCCAACGGCCGCAACCGCTACGTGCTGCTGCGTTTTCACGTCGTGACGCCGGGGAACTTCATCTGCGCCGCGGCACCACGGGCCAAGCCGATGGATGCCAGCCGGATTGACCAGTGGAACGATTTCCCTGCGGCGGAGAATTGCAGTTTCGATTCGCAGAACATGGCCGGCCCTACCTTGCCGCTGGGTGAGCAAAATCGCCTGCCGATTTTCGCCGATCGCAACCCCCTGTTTGACGGCGACCGGCTCGACGCGGTCGGTGCGGCAGAGATCAATTCGCGCTCGCATAACGGCGGCGCGGGACAAAACGTCCTTTGCGCCGATGGGCGGGTGCTCTGGACCACGACTCCGCTCGTCGGCCCTCGCGGGGACAACATCTGGCAGGTGGAAGGCGTGACCCGCTACACGGGCACGGAGTACCAACAAGACCCCACCGATACTTTCGTCATCCCTTGAGCGAAAGAGCCGTCAGTTCCCGGCTATCACTTAAAGCCCTTCGGCTGAAAATCAATCCTCACCGTAATCATCCGGACTTTTTTCCGGGTTTCTTCGTTTCTGCTTTGTAGGCGGTCGCGGTACCGGTTAGTATGCTGGGGAAGGGAAGAGGAAGCACTATGCGCCTCGTGGACAAGTCAGTGCTTGATGACCAAGCGAGAATAACATGCGCCTTGTGAGATCGGCTGTTGTGGCCATCCTGTTTCTTTCGGCGTTCGGGTTCCGGGCGGCCGCGGTCTTTGCGACCGAAGAAACCATCGCGGGAGAACCCCTCGATCTATCGCTCTGTGGTCCCTCGTTCATTGAGTCGATGGAAGAGGCCATCGAGCGCGACCACCTCACGCCGATCCCGAAGAACCTCGGCGACCGGCAAGGTCGTCAGGGTACGTGGACGGTCCCGAGCCGCGGGGCGACGACCTTCCAGCCGCACTCGGGGCAGCATTACGCGGTCAACGAGTGGGGGGACACACGCATGGGGATCGGGTTCGGGCGCCTGGTGGACGTCCGCGGCGCCTACTTCGCCGGTCAAGCCAATCGCGGGGCCTGGACCACGGGAATCCGGGTGCTCGGATATCGCGAGGGCCAAGAGGTGCAAAGAACCGACTGGTTCCAGGATATCGGTCCCGAGCCGCGCTGGTTCGAGATGAATCTGCGCGGCGTGGACCGCATCGAGATCATGGTGATCCCGGTGCTGCGCGGCGGCGGCTGGTACGGCATAGACGATCTCACCTATGCTCCTACCGCCGAGGGTACCGGGCCTGCGGCCCAGACCATCGTCGTCAACTTCGATGATCTGCCCTACAACCGCAAGCTGACTGGCACGAACTACGCCGGCTTGACGTGGGAGACGGGTACGGGCGATTTCTCGGAGGGCGAGGGCGTTCCCGCCCCGATGGTGCCGCCGGGTTTGCGTTCCGAGGAAATCCCTCCCGGCGAAGAAATGCCCCCCTCCGGGCTGCGGGCGACCCTGCCCACGCTGGTGACCACGTATCAGGGGGTGATCCGCGGCGATGCCGGGTCGATGAGCTATCCGCCGGACACGGACGGAGCCATCGGTCCGAACCACTACGTCGAAACGGTCAACCGCAACTTCGCGGTGTACAACAAGACCACCGGGGCCCAACTGGTTAACATCCTGCTCGGTTCCTTCCTGCCGGGCTCCAACGGCGACCCGCGCGTGCTCTTCGATCATCACAGCGGGCGGTGGATCGTCCTGGTCGACGACTTTAACACCCGGCTCTACCTAGCCGTCTCGCTCACCAGCGATCCGACCGGAAGTTGGTACAAGACCAACATCCTCGTTTCCCAGGGCAGCGACGCGGACAAGTGGCCCGACTACCCCACGCTCGGCGTGGACGCCAACGGCATCTACACGGCGGCGTACATGGTCGGCGGCGGCATGAGCATCTTTGCGATCGACAAGGCCCCGCTGATTGCTCCCACTCCAAGCTTGGGCACAGTTACCGCGTTCCGCAACCTGCCTTGGGAGGGAGCCATCCAACCGGCACACACCTACGGCACGCCGCCCGGCGAATACCTGGTGTCCGTACCCAGCCAAAGCGCCCTGCGCGTCCGCCGGGTCAATCCCCCGCTGACCGCCCCGACGCTGACGGAGGTCGGCACGGTCAGCGTGGCCGCCTTCAGCGATCCGCCCGACGCCCCGGCACAGGGCAGCGGCACGCCGCTGGATACCGTCGATGATCGGCTGATGATGGCGGTCTACCGCAACGGCTCCCTGTGGACGGCTCATACGATTGCGGTCAGCGGACGGGCAGGCTGCCGCTGGTACGAACTCAACGCGGCGGCACACTCGCTGATCCAGTCGGGCACCGTCGCGGACAGCACGCTGTACTACTTCTTCCCGTCGATCATGGTGAATCAGTTCGGTCACGCGGCGATGGGCTTTACCGGCTCGAAGGCTACCCAGTACGCCTCGTGCTACTACACCGGACGACTCGCCAGCGACCCGCCGGGCGATATGGCCGCGCCGGTCATGTTCAAAGCCGGCACCGGCCCGCAGAACAACATCGACGGGTATGGCCGCAACCGCTGGGGCGACTACAGCTACACCACGCTCGATCCGGTGGACCAGGCGACGTTCTGGACGATCCAGGAGTACGGACATGCGACCGACATCTGGGGAACCTACATGGCCGTTCTGACGACCGGCCCCACGCCGCCGATAGCCCAAGACGGGGCGGCGAGCACGGCGGTCAGTGTCTCGGTGACCATCACGCTGAACGCCGCCGACGACGGACTGCCCGACCCGCCGGCGGCCCTAAGCTACATCATCACGAGTCTGCCCGCTCACGGAGGCCTGGCCGATCCGGGCACCGGGGCGATCAGCACCGTGCCGTACAGTTTGGTCGGCGGTGGGAATCAGGTCGGCTACGCGCCCAACGGCGGTTACACCGGACCGGACAGCTTCTCTTTCAAGGCCAACGACGGCGGCGCGCCGCCGGAGGGGGGCGATTCCAACACGGCGGTGGTGACGGTCACGATGGGCGGGCCGGCGTGGGATCCGGTGGCCTCCAACGGCGTTGCAACCACGGCGGTGAGCATCGCCGTGGACATCACCCTGGTGGGGACCGATCCCAACAACGACCCACTCACTTACGTCATCGAGAGCCTGCCCGCCGCGGGTTTCCTGAGTGATCCCGCGGCCGGGGCGATCACGTCGGTTCCCTACCCGCTGGTCGGCGGGGGTCAAGTGGTGACCTACCAGCCGCCATGCGGTCAGGCCCTTAACGACAGCTTCACGTTCTCGGTGCACGACGCGACGGCCGGCTCGAACATTGCCACGGTGTCGGTGACGGTGAG
>JBGPAW010000058.1:0-13652 GCA_041480905.1 Phycisphaerae bacterium | reverse complement strand
GCTCGTGGGCGTTCGGGGCGCCGACCGGCGGCGGCTCGCACAACCATGATCCGGTGGCGGGCTACACCGGCGCGAACGTGTACGGGTACAACCTGGCCGGCGACTACACCAACAACCTGACGGTGCGTTACTTGACCACCACGGCGCTGAACTGCGTCAACATGACCGGCACGGAGTTGCGTTTCCGGCGGTGGCTGGGGGTGGAGCGTTTCGACCGCGCTGATCTGGCCGTCTCAAACGATGGGATCAATTGGACGCCGGTGTGGACGAACCCCAGCGGGGCGAACGTCAGCGAGGCGGCATGGTCGCAGCAGACCTACGATCTTTCCGCCGTGGCGGATGGATCTGCCACGGTGTACCTGCGCTGGGGGATGGGGCCGACGGACGGCGGGGTGACCTATCCGGGTTGGAACCTCGATGACGTGGAGCTATGGGGTGTGGTTCCGGTGGTGCCCAACGACTTTAACGGCGATGGCCTGGTGAACCTGAACGACTACGCCATCTTCAACGGTTGCCTGTCCGGCCCGGGCGGCGGGCTCGGCGCCGGCTGCTTGTGCGTCGATCTGGACGGAGATGGGGATGTTGATCTGGGCGATTTCGCCAACTTCCAAGCTGTCTATATAGGCGAGTAAGCCCGAGGTAGACTGACACGAACGATGGGCCCGTCCTGCCGGCTGCTTCCGGCGGACGGGCTCTTTTTTTCGGCCGGATTAGGGTTTTCCCCAATATACAAGCCGCTGGTTCGGTAGGTAGATTATCACTGGCGCTTCTGATCCTTTGGGTGGAAAAGACGAGAAAGACGTCCTTCCATGTGACGGCTGCCTGCTCGCCGAAAGCCTTTCCCCGGTGAGCAGGCGGCTTTTTTCACGCCAGGCGCCATCAACCTACACCGAAGTCGGTGTTCCGCCAGAGCACTTCGACGGTGGGATGGTCGTCGAGCCAAGCGTACTCTCCGCGGAACCACTCCTCGATCGCCTGGTCGAGCAGCCCGGCGCTCTTGGTGTTGGGCGTGAACAGGTTGACGCAGCCGTAGATGAAGTGCTCGAGCAGGATGTCGACGTCGCGTCGCACGGTGTCGGGAGTCTGTCCTTTGAAGCCGACCAGCAGGCAGATGGTGTCGGTCAGGGTGGCGACCTCGCGCGGCGAGGCGAAAAACATGTTCTTGTGCAGCACGCCGTTGCGCAATTCGTCGTCGAAAGTCTCCACGCCGAGCTTGATGCGCGTGGGCACGCCGAAGAACGCGCGGACCCGATTGAACTGGTGGCGGTAGGCCCAATACGCTTCACAGATGAACTCGGTGATGCCCCGCTCCACGATCCGGCGGCGAATCAGTTCCCACACCGCTTCGGGCAACTCCTGAATGCTCCCGGAGTTGAGCACCTCCAGGCGACCGAACGCTCCGGTCACCTTGGCCAACTCCTCCTCGGCGACCCGTTGGATCAGGGCCCGGTCGGTGGTGTTATCGTCGAGGTAATCGCAGAAAGTGCACCGGCTCCAGAGGCAGGGCAGTCCCTTAAGCAGTACGATTTCGCGGGGGAGTTTGCGGGTGATGCGGGCGTAGCGCTGCATGGGGCGGCTCTAAGGAGCTGCGGCGGCAGGCGACCCGCCGGCCAGAACGACATCCCATAACTCGTCGAAACTATCCACCAGATGGTGGGGAGCGGCGGCTTGCAGGCGCGGCCGGTCCTGAAATCCCCAGGTCACCGCCACGGAGCACATGCGGGCGGCCTTGGCGGTGGCGATGTCCACGACCGAATCTCCGACGAAGAGGATATCTTGTGGGTCGCGTTTCAGGGCGTCGGCCAGGGCGAGCGCGGCGGCCGGGTGCGGCTTGACCGGCAGCCCGTCGTGCGCGCCCAGAATCGCTCCGAAAAACCAACGGTCCAACAACCCGTCGCAGATCTGCAAGGTGTACTCGTGGGGCTTGTTCGAGAGAATGGCCAGGACCACGCCCTCTTGCTCGCACAGGGAGAGAAACCGCTCCGCCCCGGGGTACAGATGCGTATGGGCCAGGTAGTTATCGTCATAGTGCTCCTTAAAACGGCGCACCAAAAAAGCGATCATGGTCTGGTCGGAGGTCTTCCCGGCGCGGGCCATCAGCGTGGGGAGCCCCTCGCCGACCAGGTGACGGACGGTGTCGCGATCGAGGGGTTCGCGCATCTGGTGCTCGAGAGCGTAATTCACCGCGTTGGTGATGTCCTCCAGGGTGTCGGCCACGGTCCCGTCGAGATCGAGGATGACGGCGGGCCAAGTTGGTTTCACGGGTGTGTTCCTCGTCCCAGTCGTCCGCCGAGATGCCCCATCCCTCGACCTCGGTGGGCACGGTATTATAGGCGGGGGCCTGGGGCTTGTCTTCGATGTCGGCGTTGACCACGGAGTGGAGCGGTCTCCCCATCCCATCAGACGAAGCGTGTCAAGGGAGGGGGCCGCCGCTACAATCGGCTCCATGAGTCGCCGCCGCGGCAAGTCTTCCGTCCGGCGTTATCACGACCGGGTGGCGGCGCGTTATGACGCCTCCTACGCGGACGTTTACTGGCAATGGCACGATGCGCTCACCTGGGACCTCCTCAAACCCCATTTGCCCTCCCAAGCCCGGACCGAGGTGTTGGACCTCGGTTGCGGGACGGGCAAGTGGGCCGCCCGATTGCTGCAGGCCGGCTGCACCGTCACCTGCGTGGACCTCTCCGGGGCCATGCTGGACCAGGCCCGCCGCAAACTCGCGGGGCAGCCCGGGGGCGGCGAACGAACGTTTTTCTTCCAGGCGGACCTGGGCGATCTGTCCGCGCTACCGGCGGAGCACTTCCGCCTGGCGCTGGCCTTGGGAGAGCCGATCGGCTGCACCGCTGCCCCCGCACGGGCCTTGAAGGAGATTCGCCAGCGTCTCGTGGCGGGGGGAGTCCTGATCGCCACGTTTGACAACCGGCTGGGGGCGCTCGACTTCTACCTGCAACAAGGCGACCCCGAGGCGCTCGAAACCTTCCTGCGCACCGGACGGACCCGGTGGCTCACGAAGGACCGCCAGGAGCAATTCGAGATTCACACCTATACGCCGGGGCAGGTGCGCAAGCTCCTCGAAGGGGTCGGGTTTGAGGTGGTGGACCTGATCGGCAAGACGGTGTTGCCCATGCGGCACTACCGCGCCTTGCTCGACACGCCGGAACGCCGCCGGCAGTGGGCCAAGCTCGAAAAATCGTTGTGGCGGGACGCGGCGGCCATCGGCCGGGCGGCCCATCTCCAGATTGCCGCCCGGGTCCGTTGAGGGCTATGGTACGGTAAAGGCCTTCTGGAACGCGGCGAAGTCCGCCACGTCCACGTCGCCGTCGCCGTCGTAGTCGGCGCAGACACACCCGCCCACGAGCGTGCCGCCGCCCGGACCGTTGATGCAGCCCACGAACGTGACATAGTCGGTCAGATCGACGGTTCCGTCGCCATTGAAATCGCCCACCTCGCACTCGTCGGGAAGGCCGTTGGTGTTGCAGTCGCGGCTGGTCCCGGCGGAGAGATCGCATTCGTCCAGCACGCCGTTACCATTGCAATCCCACAGGGCCGGCGGGAACGTCTTCCCCCCCGTCAGGCACAACGTGAAAGCGTCGAGCTTCAAGCCGGTGGTCCCGCCACTAAGAGCACCGTTGGACACCGCCTGGGCGCGGAAATAATCCAGACGGCCGGCCCCGCTCTGGAGCACCGCCAACGGTGGGACGAGGGTTGCCGCCCCGTCAATCGACAACTGCACGGTACCGGTGAGGCGGTTCAGGGTCACGCGGAAGTCGTAGCAATGACTCACCGCGATGGTCACGCCCGTGTTGATAAAGGCCGGCGAACCGGAGGGATTCCGGACCAGGATTTTGCCGCGCTGGTCGGCCGGGACTCGCGTCGAGACGGTCGAGATGAATTCGATGGCGAGCGCCGCCTGATCATTCGTCGCATCGTAGATGAACAGTTGCCAGTCGGTCTTGGGATTGAGGTATCCCTCCAGTCGCGGCTGGAAACGCAGTTCCGTGAGCTGCGCATTAGGTGGAAGTGCGCCGTTATCAGACTGAAAGTACTCGCTGACCACATACCCGTCCTCCGGCGGGTCGGTGGTGACGGTCACCTGCACCGAACGATCGGCCGTGCCCTCGAACTCGCACCCGTACACCCAGATCTTGCCAGTGTCCGCCGGGTTGGCCCACGCGGTCCCATCGCCGTCGATATCCAGTCCGTGCATCGGCAACTGGTAGGCCAAGCCCTGAAAGCCGTTCCACGAGTAGTGACATTGTTCGACATCACATTGGTCGGGAATGCCGTTGAGGTTGCAGTCGTGGGCGGTCCCGGCGGCCACGTCGCAATCGTCGCGGACGCCATTGGAGTTGCAGTCGAATTCGCACTCGTCGGGAATACCGTTAGCGGTGCAGTCCCGGCTGGTGCCGGAAGCGATGTCGCAGTCATCGCGGATCCCGTTCTTATTACAGTCGGTCTCGCAGTCGTCGGGGATGCCGTTGCCGGTGCAGTCGAAGCTGGTCCCGCCGGCCAGGTCGCAATTGTCGGGAATACCGTTGAGGTTGCAGTCAAGGCTGGTCCCGGCGATGATGTCGCACTCGTCCGGCATGCCGTTCTGATTGCAGTCCGGTTCACATTCATCCGGCGTGCTGTTGCCCTGACAGTCGGCGCTGGTCCCCGAACCAACGTCACACGCATCGGGGATGCCGTTGGAGTTGCAGTCGACCTCGCACTCGTCGGGCACGCGGTTGAGGTTGCAGTCCAAGCTGGTGCCGCGGCCTACATCGCAGATGTCCTGGACGCCGTTATAGTTGCAGTCCTGGTTCGGTTCGCAGTCGTCGGGGATGCGGTTGGTGTTGCAATCGGCGCTGGTTCCGGCACTGAGGTCGGTCAGATCGTCCACGCCATTACCGTTACAATCACTGTTGAGGCGTAGCTTGGCGATATAGGTGCCCCAGATGTCCGTGGCCTCCGCATACTCTTGAATCGTCCATAGGGTCACTTGGTCCGTGGGATCAAGGGTGGAAAGACTGTAATCGCCCCAGCGGTTACGCCCATAACCGTCGATGTTGTTCTGGGAAGCCTGCCCGGCTTTGTACGGCGCCGGCACCGCCATTACCCCGGGAGGATCGCTGTACAACCGGCCAGTGTAATAGGCGCTGGCGTACTCCGACGCATTGGAGCCCGTGAAACCCATTACGGCGTCCCCACGGGCATTCACCGAAATTCCAGGAAAGAAGTAGTGCTGGATCGAGTCGGCCACCGTGCCGTATTGGACGAGGGACGGACTGCCGACCACGCGGATTTCATACCAGCGGCAGGCGGCTCGGTCGGAAACGTTGATGGTGTGGCAGGTCCAGATCGAGCCGTCCCGATAAACGGCGTTCATCAAGCGACCGTCCACCGAATCCAAATCGACGGTGCTCCCCAAGGCCGGTACGTCTGACGGGTCCGAACCGAGGGGTATGCTCACCGAGCCCATCTCGGTCAGCGTGGGGGCCGTCAGCGGACCCACCAACCGCCGTACCCGGAGACTGTTGAGCGATTTGCGCGAAATGAAATACTCTCGGCCGGGGTTACCATAGGTGTGCACCGGCTGAATGGCGCCCTCCCACGGGAGGTTCCGAAAGGCGGTCACCGTGCCCAAGCTCGGGCTGGGCGCGATCAATGGGGCTTTGTCTACCGCGAAGATGCTCATTCCCCCGCCGACCATGTACGCCGCCATGTAGACGCCGACAGCGTCGACGCCCATGGTGGGGTAGTCGGGCCACTTGCCCGCGTCGCTGCCTTGGGAAACGACGAAGCTGGTCTTGAACCAACTTCCGGTCGGATCGCTGGTCAAAGAAACGGCCAGGTAGAGGCGGGTGTTGAAATCGTCGACCATGACGATCCAGCGCCCGCTATGCTGGTCGTAAAGGATGCGGGGGTCTCCGTTGGAGCCGGGCAAGAAAGACCCCAGGGCTGAAATCCACACCCGCGCCCCGGTGGTCCGGTTGTAGGCCGCGATTACCCGGTTCACCACCTCGAGGAAATGGTTCGGACCGATCGCGCCGCAGGTGTCGGGCGGATAGGCCGTCTGTGACGCATCCCCCTTTTTGACGCCTATGAAACTTTGCAGTAAGGCGGGCAGGGTGCCGCCCGTCCGCAGCCCCTCGCCGCCTTCGGACTCGGTGCCGGCGGAGGTCTCTTTTTCCCGTCCCGGGGGCACGAGGGGAGCGTGGACGGCCTCCGCGTCATCGAACCCCCCCGCGGCGCTCTCCCAGGTCAATCCCGCGTAATCCGTTCCGGTCAGCTTCTGTCCATACTGGCAATCCTCGAAGTCGATCACGACGGTCGCGGGCTGGGGTTGGCCGGGCTCGGCGACCGGCGTGTAAGTGAGGTCGTCCAGCGCGTACCACCCCCGGCGGTCAAGCGCGGGGACCGCCTGGATGACGATGCGGTCCACGTTGCGAAGGTCCATTTCAAACCAGGCCGCTCCGGCGCCGAGGTCGTTAAACCAGTCGGTGAGTTGTACCTCCGCGCCGTCCCGGTAACCGAGGACCCGAACCGCCGTGGTCCAGACCCCCCGACCGCCCTGACCCGCGAAATAGGCGCCCTTCACGTCCACCCGCGTGGGAAAAGAAATGCCCATGCAGGGATCGCCCCATTTGTTCACCAGGTTGTGTTCGCCGGAGGTGACGTATCCGGTGGCGCCCCGCGAGGGCACAGCCCAGACGCCCTGCTCTCCGCCGCGGTCTTTGAGGTTCTGCTCCGCTTCGGCCAGCCGGGCCTCCTCACGGGCGAGGACCACGTCCATCGGCTCGATCACTCCCGCACCGTAACCGGCGGGGTCCAACTTTTCACCGATGTAGACCCGCCCCGGTTGGTCGGCGGCTTCGGCTCCGAGGCAGGGAAGACAACACAGCCCCACGGCGGCGGGAATGAATAGCCAGCGCATCACGCCCCCTTTCGTTCGAGGGATATCGGAAAAGCCGAAGGTGCGACGTAACCATCGCGCTCACACACGGCAAACCCCCTGCGAGTATATTCGAGGACGTATACGAAGGTCAAGAATGTTATACTTTCTTATCGGGGTCATGGGTAAGTGAGAACTTAATCCTTCCGTTGCTGCTGACGAAGGGTTCGCAAGGGGACTGTCACTGACTCATCGGCGGTAAGCTACAGGCGGTGTAGGGGGTGCCTTCTTGCCCGGATAGGGGTCCGCAGGTACAAGCTCTCCATGAGCCGGGCTTTTGAGTTCTTCGATCACACGGCTGACGTCGGCGTTCGCGTCCGTGCCGACACGCTTGCGGGATTGCTGTGCGCGGGAGGGGAAGCCCTTTACGCGGTTATCGGTCGATTGGAAACGGCCGGAGACGTACACGAACGCCCCTTCCAGTTTTCCGGTGACGATCTTGCGGTTCTGTTGCGCGACTACCTGGCCGAGTTGCTCGTGCTCTTCGAACGCCAGCGGCGCATCGCTTCGGACGTCACCGACGCCGTCTTTGACGGGCATGCTTTGCGGGTCACCACCCGACTGGCCGCGGTTGACCGGCGGCGGTCAACTTATCAGCGGGAGGTCAAAGCGGTAACCTACCACGAACTCGAACTTCACCGGACGGCCGACGGCTATGAGGCGTCCTTCATCGTGGATATTTAAGCGATGACCCAGGAATACACCGGACCGCTCGAACGCATCGACGACTACCGCTGGCGCATCCCCCGCACCTACAAGCCGGGCATGCGCGTGGACGGGATCATCTACGCCGACGAGACCCTCATCGGCACGATCAAACAGGACAAATCGCCGGAGCAGGTGGCCAACGTCGCCTGCCTGCCGGGGATCGTGAAGTATTCACTGGCCATGCCCGACATCCATTGGGGTTACGGTTTCTGCATCGGCGGCGTGGCGGCCACCGACCCCGAGCAGGGCGGGGTAATCAGCCCCGGCGGCGTCGGTTATGACATCAATTGCGGCGTCCGCCTCGTCCGCACCAACCTGTCGCTGGCCGACGTACAGCCGCGGTTGTCCACTCTCGTGGACCGCATGTTCCGGGACATCCCTTGCGGGGTGGGTCGCGGCGGCAAAATCCAGTTCAAGCACGGCGAGATGAAGCACCTCCTTGAGCAAGGCGCGCCTTACGTGGTCCGACGCGGTTTCGGCTGGGAATCGGACCTGGAAGCGACCGAAGCCGGCGGAGGTCTGCCCAACGCCCGGCCCGATTATGTTTCCAACCGCGCCTATGAGCGCGGGGCCGACCAGTGCGGCACCCTGGGCAGCGGCAACCATTTCATGGAAGTGCAGGTGATCGACCACGTGGACGACCCCCGGGTGGCCGACGTGCTCGGGCTGGCGGAAGGGCACATCACCGTGATGATTCACTCCGGCTCGCGCGGGCTGGGCTACCAGGTCTGTGACGACGCCCTCAAGGACCTGCGGAACACCCCACGCAAATACGGCATTGAACTGCCCGATCAGCAACTGGTTTGTGCTCCTGTACGCTCGCCGGAAGGCGAGCACTACCTGGGCGCCATGCGGGCCGCCGCCAACTTCGCCTGGGCCAATCGCCAGATCATGACCCACTTGGCCCGGGCGGTGTTCGCCGAGGTGTTCGGCCAGCCGGCGGAGCGACTCGGCATGCACCTGGTTTACGACGTGGCCCACAACATCGCCAAGATGGAGCCGTACGACGTGGGCGGCAAGAGCGTGCTACTCTGTGTGCACCGCAAGGGGGCGACGCGGGCGTTCCCGCCCGGACATCCCGAACTGCCCCCGCGCTATCGCGCCATCGGGCAGCCCGTGCTCGTGCCGGGCGACATGGGGCGCTTCAGCTACGTCCTCGTAGGGCAGCCCGGCGCGATGGAGCACACCTTTGGCTCCTGCTGTCATGGGGCCGGGCGACGTATGTCGCGCGGGGCCGCCATCCGCGCCAGCAAAGGCCGCTCCATCCATAAAGAGCTGCTCGAACGCGGCGTCATCGCCCGCGCCCGCAGCCGCACCGGCCTCGAAGAGGAGCAGCCCGAAGCCTACAAGGACGTGCTCGAAGTGGTCAACGTCTGCCATAATTCCGGCATCAGCCAGCGCGTCGCACGCTTGAAGCCCATCGGCGTCATCAAAGGGTAGAGCAGTTGTCCGCCATCAGCCTTCAGCTATCTGCTTTCAGTTACGAGAGCTGCGGGTTCTGCTTTGCGGACCAGGACTTGTTGTCCGAACCGCGACCGTCAGGGAGCGGCAGAGCGGGTCGACGCGCTGAACCGCTCTCTGACCGTCGCGGTCCGGAAAGGCAGACGTCGCGTCACCTGTGACGCACGACACTATCCCGTGAAAGCCACCTGGAACGCAGCGTAATCGGCCACGTCCACGTCGCCGTCCCCGTCGCTGTCGAACACGTCGCAGAGGCAATCGCCGAACAGCATGCCCGGGTCAGCATGGCACGCGACAAACCGGGCCGCATCAAATAAGTCCACGTCCCCATCGTTGTCGTAGTCGTGCGGCGTCGGCGGATCGACCGGGCCGTTGGGGAGGATCCTATACACCTCCCCGCCCTGATCGCAGACATAAAGTTCGCCGCGCGCGTCTTCTCCAAACGACGTGATGGAACTGATGGCCAGCGCGCCCGCCGGGTCGAGCTCGGTCGTCCGGTTCAGGAAGTTGGTCATCGTGAGTCCGTTATAGCGGAACGACCAGATGGTGTTGCTGCAATAGTCCGCGAAGAAGTACGTCCCCCGCAAATCCGGGATGGCACAGCCTCGATAGACGTAACCGCCGGAGATCGAGCAACCTAGCGCATGGCCGTACTCATGGATCGGCAGGGTGAGTGCGGGCGAATTGCAGGTACACCCGGTCAAGCCGGTGCAATGATTGCCCTCCATGCAGCGCCAGCCGTAATTTACGCCGCCCGCGCTGGCCGCCGGTTGAAAGCCGATTTCTTCCCAGGCGTTCTGGCCGACGTCCGCGATGTACAGGTCATGCGTCACGCGATCGAAGGCGTCGCGCCACGGGTTCCGCAGCCCGTACGCTCAGATCTCGTCTCGGCCGGGAATCACCCCGGCGAACGGATTGCTCGGGGGAATAGCGTAGTTCAGCAATGGGTCGATTGGAAAATCATCCCCGTTGACGTCGATGCGCAGCATCTTGCCCAGCAATTCGTTCAGGTTCTGGGCCCGGCCGCCGGGATCATTGGCGCTGCCGCCGTCGCCCATAGCGATATACAGGTAGCGGTCTTGCGGCCCGAATCCGATCCACCCGCCGTTGTGGTTAGTGAACGGTTGCGCGATGGTCAGCACCGTCTGAGCACTGGCGGCGTTCGCGATGTCCGGGTTAGCGGAGACCTGGTAACGGGCAATCACTGTCGTGCCCGCGCTGTTCGTGTAGTCCACGTAGAAGAACCCGTTGCTGGCGTACTCGGGATGGAAAGCCAGGCCCAACAGACCCTGTTCGCTCCCCGTGCTGACCGGGCTGATCGAAAGAAACGGCGTGGCGTTTAGCGTTCCGCTCGTCAGGTTGAGGATGCGGATATCGGCGCGATTGGCGACTCCTCCGCTGCCGCGTTGCTCCACGATGAACAAGCGGGTCGTGTCGCCCAGCGGTGCCGTGACGAACAGCGGCAACGACAGACCGGAAGCCACGCGTTCACTGGTTAAGACCGTCGTGGCGAAGACGTTCACCGTTCCGCCACCCGCTACCCAACCCATCACCAAAACCCAGACACCTGCGCGAAAACGCCCCATGATCGTCGCTCCTTTGCAGAAGGATTCTCGCGGATACTGACCGCGCTCGGCGGTCCTCGGCCCCTTACGCTCCCATTATAGGGCGGGGAGTCCTTTCCGGCCACCGGCGGCGAGGAATCATCTGCCTTGGCCAAGGAATCGGGGTACGGCGCCATGCCCCTATAAGATCGCCGGCTTTGTCGGCCCATCGTCTCCGTGCGCCGGAAACGACCCTCCCCCCTTCGGGGAATTAACGGCGCGCGTCACGGGCACCGATGACCACTACCGGCGCGACTTTCTCGTGGCGGCCTGCGTCGCGCAGGCTGACGGCCCGTGGGGACGCCGGCCGTCTACGAACCAACGGAGTCCGGAGGACACCCTGATGAAACTCGCCCACCTTGCCTTAGCCTGGTCATGGTTGGTCCTGTGCGGGTGCGACGCGTCACGACCGGCTGCCTCGACGACACGCTTGAACGACGGCGGTGATAACTCGAACAGCGCCGTCGGTCCGTGGCATGACGGCCACGGCGACCCGGTCGATCCCAACGATAACGTCTATTCCGAAGTGGACCACTTCACCCTGGTGGCTACGACCGTGGGCGCGGGCACGGTCCAGCCCTCGGCAGGCACTTACGAGAACGGCACCGCGGTCACGCTCACGGCCCTTCCCGACGCCGGATGGGCCTTCGATCACTGGGACGGCGACGCCTCGGGAACCGCTCCGGTCACCACCGTCACCGTGGTTGCGGACACCGTGGTCGTAGCCTGGTTCATCAGTCTCCCTCCGCTCATCGACAACGATAACGTCAGCGACAACACCAACACCAATGACAACGGCAGCGAGAACCAGAACGATAACGGAGACGACGACGAGACCATCGTGGTCGAGCCCGGCAGCAGCTTCGCCTCGGCTCCGCTGGTGGACCTCGGACCGGACGGCAGCATCATCCTCGAGCAGACCTTGGCACAGGCCTCGGACGTGCACGTGTACGATTTCGGAGCGTTGGTCCTCGGCGACCGTTTTATCGCCACCTGTGCGGCGGCTGCGGGCAGCACCTTGGATCCCATGATTGCCCTGTTCGACGCCGACGGCTACCGCGTGTTCTGGAACGACGACGTGGACCTGGCCCACGGCGACTACGACGCCAACCTTAACGACCTGGTCCGTCACGACAGTGCGCACCATTTTTTGGCGGTTACCAGCACCGACTACACCGAGACCAGCGGCGCCTACCGTTTGACCATTGAGGTCCAACGCCAAGCCGGGATTCCGCAACTCGCCAGCCAAACGATCCTCATCGACCTTGACGGGGCCACGCAAGTGACCGTCTCCGGAATGAACTGGGGCGATTTCGCCGCCTTTGACGCCGCCGCCCTCAACGCCGCGTTCGAGGGCCAAACCGAGGCCTTGAAAGCGGTGATCCTGGCGGTGGTCCAAGCCGACTACGCCCCGTATCACGTCACCGTCCTCTCTACCGACAATCCGCCGCCAGCCAATCCCTTTACCACGGTGTTCCTCGGCGGCGACAGCGACGCCCTCTTCGGCATCGCCGACCAGATCGATTTCTACAACGCCGACCGCCAGGACAATGTCGTGGTCTTCGCCGGGGCCTTCGCCGGGCTGAGTGGCAGTCTCGAAGCGGTCGGCCAGGCCATCGGCAACGTGGTCAGTCACGAGGTCGGCCACGTCCTGGGTCTGATGCACACCACCGACGTGACCGAACTGATGGACACCACCGGAGCGGCCGACACCCTGCTGGTGGACCAGCATTTCGGCATCGCCACGGTCTTCGATTTCCCCATCGGCTTTCAGAACGCTCCGCTGCTCCTGGAAGAAACGCTCGGCCTGACCGCCCGCCCCCGCGTGATCGTCGAGGACGGCTACCTGCGCTGCGGTACCTGCGGGGCCAAGCTGTACAAAGTGAGCCCCCCGACCGTCCGGCGCTGACCGTCGCCCAAGGCGGGTGGAGTAACCGGTTTAGGGCCTGTGAGAGAACCGCCGGTACGCACATGCTTGGCCGAAGTCTTTTGACGCACCGCCCGACACGGTTCATTCATCCCCGAGATCGGACGGCGATATCCCCACGTCGAGAATGCTGCACCCCTGAATGACGTTGAGCCCCAATTCTCCCGCTTTGGCCAGCAGAGCCTCATTGGTCGTGCCCGGATTCAGCCAGACTTCCCGGGGCTGGACTCTGCGGATGTCGTCCAGAACTTTGAGACCCTCTCGCGGCGGGAGATACAGCGTCACGCGCTCCACCGGCCTGGGAATGTGCCGGATGGTCGGGAAGGTCTCAAACCCTTCAATCTCCTCCTCCTCCGGATGGATCGGAAAAACGCGCCAACCGGCCCGGGCGTAGGCCCGGACGGCCTTGTTTCCGAACTTCCGCCGGTCCGAGGAGGCCCCGATGACCGCCACGTATTTCCTATCGGTTGAGAACATCGTGAGTGCTCCGGCCTAAGCTGTGGTTTCAGCCCTGTTGTGGAATCTTATGCGGTCCGACCGCCCGGTGCTACCGGGGGGTGTCTCCCCTCCTTCTGTGTCCAGTAGTCCCACGTGCAGCGCCACGCATTCCCCCAGAGCTTGCAGGTCGTACCCGCCCTCCAGGACGCTGACCAGCCGGCCGCCGGCGTGGCGCTGGGCCAGGTCCAGCACCCATTGCGTCATCCATGCGTACGATTCGTTCTCCAACTCGATCGGGGCCAGCGGATCGCGGCGGTGGGCGTCGAAGCCGGCTGACACCAGCACGAATTGCGGCGCGAACGACTCCGCTAGCGGGCTGATCTTTTCGTCGAAGGCCCGGCGGTATTCGGCGTCGCCGCTGCCGGGCATCATGGGAATGTTCAGGGTGAACCCGCGCCCCGGTCCGGTCCCGGTCTCGTGCTCGAACCCCGTACCGGGATATACCCAATGGGGGTGCCCGTGGAGGCTGACGTACAGGACGTCGGCACGGTCCTCGAAGCGGTGCTGGGTGCCGTTGCCG
>JBGPAW010000057.1:0-13708 GCA_041480905.1 Phycisphaerae bacterium | reverse complement strand
GTGCCCGCCGATGTCGTGGCTCCAGTACGGGTAGCAAACGTTGCCGGCCGTGGCGGTGAAATGCGGCTGGAAGGCCAGCGAAGGCCAGTTGCAGTAGGTGTCGCCGGAAAAACCGATCTGATAACGGTGGTTGCCCAGCCCGCCCCAGCGGCTGAACATCATGGGACGCCGACCGCCCCGCTCGGGGTTGCGCTCCAGGTCCGTCCAGTGGAGGTAGTTCAGCCACCACAGCGGGTCGAGCCCTTTGATCTTCGTCTCGCCGCCCTGCTGCCAGTCGATCCACCAGAAATCCACGCCCTGACGCTCCAGGGGATGGTGCAGGCATTTGAAGTAGGCGTCCACGTAGCGGGGGTCGGTGCAGTCGAACGGGACCTGGTCGGCGGTCTCGGGATCGAGGCCCATCGCTCGGGCGACTTCGGGAAAGGCCTGCTCCTGTTTCTTGACGCCCGAGGCCGGGTGCAGGTTCAGCGTGGCCCGCAGACCTTGCTCGTGCACCCATTTCAAAAACCCCTCCGGGTCCGGGAAATAGCGGGGGTTCCAGGTGTAGCCGGTCCAGCCGTCGAGGTGCCAGTCCATGTCGATGACCAGCACGTCGAGCGGCACGTCGTGCTCGCGGAACTCGGCGACCAGTTCCTTGAGTTCCTCGTCGGAGTAGGCCCAATAGCGCGACCACCAGGCCCCGAAGGCAAAGCGGGGCGGGAGCGGAATCCGCCCCGCGACGCGGGTGAAGTCGGCCAAGGTTCGCTTGTAATCATGTCCGTATCCGAAGAAGTACCAATCGAGGGCCGCGCTCTCGGCGCGCGGCGTCGCCCAGGGCCAATCAGTCCCCTCGATCCGCTCGAACAGCAAACGCCGCGAGTCATCGACCACCACCCAACCGTCGCGCGAGAGCAGACCGGGCGGCAACGCAACGCTTCCGGACACGCTGTCCAGCGTTCGATACGTCCCGCCAAGGTTGCCCCGGTCCTCCAAGCCCGGTTTCCACACGAAAAAGGGGTCAGGTACCTTTTCCGCCGCGGGGTCCGAGGCTTGGCCGGGAGAAGGTACCTGACCCCTGTTTCTTTCAACGGCGAGGTTGTCGGCGCTGAACGGCTGGCCGTCGTCCAGGTAGCGCAGGGTCAGCACTTCGGTCATCAGGGTGAGCCGGTCGCCGGTCCGATCGACGGTGAACTGAGGCAGGGGCAAGCGGCGATTGAGGAACACCAGCGAGGCGCGGTCCTCGAACGCGGCGGTCGGCGACCACTCCAGGCGGATCATGGCCGGCGTCAGTACCGTAAAGCGGGCCTTGCCCGCCAGGACCACGGCGGCGGGGTCCGCCACCGGATTAAGCTCCGTCTCCATAACGTTCGATCCATCGCCGGCGACGGTAAGGACCGCGACCGGCAGCAGCAGAAGCAACATCATGGCCGGGCTCCCGCGCAAAACGCCTGTCCCCCAAACCGAGAGCGAAAACATTGTGGGAGCGGGTTTCCAGCCGGTCAACGAGCGGGGGGCTCTGGGCCTCGGTCGGGGATCACCGGCAAGAGGATGTGCGAGGGATAGCTGGCGTCGTGGTAGATGGTCTGTTCGGCGGCGACGTAGTCGGTTTCGGTTTCGTTGTGCCCCCCGGTGTTGAGGTTGCGCGAATACGAGGGGAACGAGGCCGAGGCGATCTCGACCCGCAGGCGGTGGCCCGGCGGAATAGTGATACCGGTGTGCCACAGGTCGAGGTGGTACTCGTAGACTTTGCCCGGTTCGAGGAATTCGGGGGCGGTCATGGAGTTGCGGAAGCGGGCGCGAATCTTCCCGCCGGCCAGATCGAAAAGCTTGCCTTCGGCGTCCACCTCGAGGAGCCGGACGAACCAGTCGGTATCGCGGGCCGACGAGGCGGCGTAGAGCACGGCGGAAATCGGGCCGACGAAGGTGTACGGCTTGCGGAAGCGGGTGGACTCGTAGACCAGAAGGTCGCGGCGGGACTGGGTGACCTCGGCGTGGTAGGCGTCGCGGGCTTTTTTCTTATCCTCGGTGGAGCGGACTTTCTGGTCATTTCCCGCCGTGGTGTCATCCGGTTCCTCGTAGAACCCCGGGTCGGGCGTGGGGTCGGCGGGGTCGTAGGTGTAACGATCCGGCCGGGCGTCGGAGGGGGGCGCTTCGGTGGTGAGCCAGCCATCGCCGCGGGAGGAGTTGGCCCGACCGCCGCCGGCGAGGTACCACTTCTCATAGCGCGTCTCGGGGAGAGGGTAGCCATTGCCGTGAAGCCAACGGTTGGAGCCCATCACGAAGACGCTGACCAACGGTTCGGTCGCAATGCCATTGTCCACGCCTTTGAGCCAATAATCGAGCCAGCGGAGGTAGGCCCGTTCGAGGTCGATGACGGCTTCCGGGCCGAAGTCACGGTCGCCGTAGCGGCGTTGGGCCGTCGCGGTGTGCCCCCAGGGACCTATGATGAGTTTCTGGTACGGGTGGCCGGATGACGCCATGCCCAGGTAGTTGAGCTTGGTGCCGATGCCGTCGTCGTCGAACCAGCCGGACTGGTGAAAGACAGGGATGTTCACGTCTTTCAAGCGATACAAGAAGCTCGCCCGCTGCCAGTAGTCGTCGTTGGTCGGGTGGGCGATCCACTGGCGCCAGTAGAAGTTTTCCTTGCCAAGGACGGTTTGGTCCAGGTCGATCACGGGCAGAGCGCGAAGCAGCTTGTGGTACTTTTTCTCCTCGATGCGGCTGTAGGCTGCACCGGAAAGGTCAGCGGTGGCTTCGGACTCCAGGACATCCGCCCACCAGATTGAGCCGGTCAGGAAGAAAATGCCGTAATCATAGGGAATGTTGAAAAAAGGATCAGACGGCGAGACGCTGGGGATGATGGTGACCAGGTGGGGGGGGCGGCGGCTGGCGGCCCACCACTGCACCCAGCCCTGATAAGAGGCGCCGATCATCCCGACCTTGCCCGTGGACCAAGGTTGGCCGGCGAGCCACTCGATGGTGTCGTAGCCGTCGTCGGGTTCGTTGACGAAGGGTTCCCAGGTGCCGGGCGAGCCGAATCGGCCGCGGCAGTCCTGGACCGCGAAGACGTACCCCCGACGGGCGAAATAGCGGGCCTGAAGCTCGGACATCTCCTTCTTGTACGGGGTCCGCGCCAGAACGACCGGAAAACGCTCTTCTCCCACGGGGCGATAAACGTCGGTCGCCAGCATCACGCCGTCCCGCATGGGCACGCCGACGTTGTGCTCCACGGTGACCTCATACTTGGCGGTCGAGAGCAAGGGATCGGTGATCGGGGTGTGGCGGAGGATTTCGTAACCTTCACGGACGTAAGCGGCGTGTTGGGCGGGGACGTCCGCCAGGTAGAGCTTGCCTCGGTCGCCCGTCCAGAGGATGACGTCCACACCGACCAGACTGTACCGATATCGGGTGAACTGGACGTCGCCGCCGCTGACGCTGCGCTCGACCGTATCCAGCCTTTCCAGGGAAGCATCCACCCCGCGCTTGGGCAGGATGAACAGTGGAAAGGTCTGTTCGCCTCCCTTGTTCCGGTCATAGAGCCGGACGACTTGGCTCATCAGGGCGGGGGCAAAATTCTCGAAGAGGACCATGCCGGCTTTGACCGAGACCGTCTCAATCTCGTCTTTGCGGGAGACGCGGCACGCGTCACCCTCGCGGGTGATGGAAACGGGTCCACGAGGGGTGTCCAGAGAGATTTCACGCCAGGAACCGTCGGGAGCGGGCTGAATTCTCATCCTTGAGGAAACGCTCTGCCCCCCCAGGAAGAGGGTGCGCTCGTTCTCGAACGTCCCGTCAGCCTGCCAGCGGAACCTGATCGTGACAATCCGTTCCTCGTCTTTGTAGACCAGGAAGACGCCTTCATCGCTGAATCCCGAAAGGGAGGCGGGGAGGACAGGGTTCGGAGCCGAGGTGGTGGGCGGGACCGATGGTTCGCCGGCAAGAATCGCCGGATGGCTCCCGCTGAGCAGAAGCAAGACTCCCCACAACATGAGATGCGCCATCCTGCGTCGCATAGGATGTTCGTAACCCTGAGCCTATCTCCGATCCTACCGGAGTTTGTATCGGACCCGATATGGATGTTCAATGGGGTAATCGCCGCCGGGTCTGCAAGAAGTTGTCGCGGCGGGGCTAAGCTTGGCTGGACATTTTGGCCGAAGTATAATCGCCACGTTTCGTGGGTTCTTTGAGGGGAGTCTTTTCCGTGTACCATGCGTCCGGGTCCGGCACGGGGGTTTCCCCAGACCATGCTTGGCTGAACGCCGTCAACGGGTGGTTCGAGGCCGGGGGGCGGCGGCGCGCCTGGCTGGCCCGGGTACTGTTCATTCTGATCTTCGCCCTGCTATTCGCTTCGACGGGTTGCGAAGTGCTGACCTATCACCGCACCGATTTCCCCGCGGAGCTCACCGGCGCGGAGGGTCAGGACATCATCATGGACCAAATCACCCCGATCTTGAACGACGCCAACTTGGACAACGACGCCAAACGTCAGGCGCTGCGTGACCTGGGCATCGAAGACGAAGACCTCCTCGATGTCTTGTTGGGCGGTTGAACACGCCGGCGTCGTAGCACTAAGCCGCTGGTAATCTGGCTGCCGCGGGAGGTGTAGGGGGGAAGCTTTACGAAATCAGCCGGGCGGTGTCGCGGGCGATCAACAACTCCTCGTCGGTGGGGATGACCCAGACGGCCGTGCGGCTGGCGTCGGCGCTGATGCGGAAGGGTTCTTTGCCGCGGCGGTCGTTCAGCCTGGCGTCGAGGACGATGCCGAGAGGATCGAGGCGCGAGAGAATCTTCTCGCGCATGAACACCGCGTTTTCACCGATGCCGCCGGTAAAGACCAAGGCATCGCAGTGACCCAGTTCGGCGAGGAAAGCTCCGACGTATTTGCGGGCGCGGTGGGCGAAGACATCGAGGGCCAAGGCCGCCCGCTGATTCCCTTTCCGGGCGGCATCGTGGACGTCGCGCAGGTCGCGGGCCACGCCACTGACCCCGAGCAACCCGCTCTTCTTCTCCAAGCTGGTCCGGACTTCGTCCACGTTCAAGCCCTGACGAATCAGATGGAAGATGATAGCCGGGTCGAAGTCGCCGCTGCGCGTGCCCATGACCAAGCCCTCCAACGGAGTCAGGCCCATGGTCTGGTCGACGGCCTTGCCCGCGCGGATGCAGGACATGCTGCACCCGTTACCCAGGTGCAGCGTGATCAGGTTGGGCTGAGGCTTGCCGAGCAGTTCCGCGGCGCGCATGGCTACGTACCGATGGCTGGTGCCGTGGAAGCCGTAACGGCGAATACGGTACTTCTCGTACCATTCGTAGGGCAGGGCATAGAGATAGGCGGCGGGCGGCATGGTCTGGAAGAACGCCGTGTCGAAGACCCCCACCTGCGGTTTGCCGGGCAAGATCTTCATCGCCGCTTGCAGACCGGCGAGATTGGCCGGATTGTGCAGCGGGGCCAGCACGGCGCACTCCTTGACCGTGGCCAGCACCTGGTCGTTCACCACCACCGACTCGCTGAAGGCTTCGCCGCCGTGCACCACGCGGTGTCCCACTCCGGAGATTTCGTCCGTGCTGGACAGGGGCGGCGGAGTTCCGACGGTGGTGAGCAACTCGACCAGACGGGCCACGCCCTTCTCCGCGTGGGGTATCGGCTCGGTCAGTCGAGTCTCTTGCCCGTTGGTTTGATGGATGATGGTCGATTTCGCCTCGCCGATGCGTTCGATCAGACCGGCGGCGTGCTCGGTCGGCCCGGCCATATCATAGAGCTTGTACTTGATCGAGGAACTGCCGCAGTTGATGACAAGAATCTTCATGCGCTGATGACCTCGTAGGGTGGGTCATCGACCCGCCCGCTCTTCCGATCACATTCCGCCGGCTTGGATGGCCGTTATGGCCCCCACGTAATAGATATCGTCGATGCTGCACCCGCGGGAGAGATCGTTAACCGGTTTGTTCAACCCCTGCAACACCGGACCGACCGCGAGGGCCCCGCTCATCCGCTGGACTGCCTTGTAGGCGATGTTCCCCGCGTCCAGATCCGGGAAGATGAACACGGTGGCCTGTCCCGCCACCGGCGAGTCCGGCTGCTTGCGCTTGCCTACCTCCGGGTCGATGGCGGCGTCGTACTGCATCGGGCCGTCGACGGCCAAAATGGGGTCGCGTTCGCGGACCAGGCGGGTCGCTTCGGTCACTTTGTCCACGTCGCCGCCGGCGCCGGAAGTGCCCGTGGAATAAGAGAGCAGGGCCACGCGCGGTTCGATCCCAAAGGCCCGCGCGGTCCGCGCCGCCGCGATGGCGATACCGGCCAACTCCTGGGCGTTGGGATTGGGGATAATGGCGCAGTCGCCGTACACCAGAACGCGGTCCTTGAACACCATGAAAAACACGCTCGAAGCGACTCCGACCTCGGGACGAACGCCGATGATTTGAAAGGCCGGACGCATGGTGTCGCCGGTGGCGTGGATCGCCCCGGCCACCAGCCCGTCGGCGTCTCCGCACTGGACCATCACCGTCCCGTATTGGATCGGCGATTCATCGACCCACTGCTGGGCGTATTCCCGGGTCATGCCGCCGCGCCGGTGCTTGCGGATTTCACAGACCATTTCGGCATAGGGTTCCCGTCGGTCGGAAGTCAGCGGGTCGAGGATCCGCACGCCTTCCAGGGGTATGCCCTCGCCGTCGGCGTACGCCTGAATCTTTCCGGGATTGCCGAGCAGGACCGGTCGAACGACCTTCCCCAAGGCCAGCCGGGACACCGCCCGGATGGTCCGCGGCTCCTCGCCCTCGGGAAACACGATGGTCTTGTTGAGGGCTTGGGCTTTGCTAATGATGGCTTCCAGGAAGGAGCCGGCCTTGGCCGGGCGGGAACCGGAGAGTTCCAGGGTGGCCCACAGCTTACTCAGATCGACGTACCGCTGGACGGCGGCGGCGACGGCATAGATCTTGTCGTCGTCACCGGGCTCGATCCGTACGTCCACTTCGCGCAGGGCGCACGCGGTGGTGAAAGTGTCGGCCTGAACGGCCAGAATGGGAAAGCGGAGGCCGCTCTGCGCTTCGAGCAGTTCCAGGATCTCCGGATCGGGACGGAAACCGCCCGTGAGGATCAGACCGGCGACGCGGCTATGTTGCGGGGACATCTGCGTCAAGGCGATGGCCAGCATGAGGTCGTCCCGGTCCCCCGGAGCAATCACCAGGGTGATGTTGCTCTGGAGGCGAAGCCACTTGAGGAAATTCCGCGGTTGCATGGCGGCGATGAGCGTCTTGCCGGCGATGTTGTCCAGGGCCTCGCGGCCGGAGAGCACGTCGGCGTCCAGGGCTTTGACGATCTGGGCCAGGCGCGGCATACCCAGGTAGTCGAGGTTGGGCAG
The DNA here is from genome assembly GCA_041480905.1 of Phycisphaerae bacterium. Classification (GTDB taxonomy): domain Bacteria; phylum Planctomycetota; class Phycisphaerae; order UBA1845; family UBA1845; genus JAAEQG01. The sequence goes on along the minus strand of JBGPAW010000057.1, from coordinate 6,371 downwards.
GGCGCCGAAGACGGTGATCTTCTCCTTGCTCAGAGCTTCGACGTAGCGGTCCCGGCTTACGGCAAAGGCGTCGCCGAGGATGCGGTTGACCACCACGCCGATGAGATCACAGCCTTTCTCCTGAAAAGAGGACCACGCGGCGACCACGGAAGTGGCCAGCTCCTCCGGGGCCACCGGCTTTCGGAAGGCCGACGCCCCCACCACCAGGACCACGGGCGCCCCCAACCGCGCCGCGATGGTGGCGTTGATATCCAGATCGAAGAGGTGGAGCGAGCGCTGGTGACTGATGCCCTCCATGACCACCAGGTCGCTGGCACCCCGCAGGGCGTCGTAGGCGGCACAGATATGGTCCAGCATGATACTTTCGTCACCATGGGCCATCAGTTCGCGGGCCTCGGCGATCGAGACCGGGCACATCTGTTCCGGATCGGGAGTCAGGCGAAAGGCGGACTTCACCACGGCCACGTCGGCGTCGCCCGCGCCTTCCCCGACCGGCTTGAAGAAGCCGATCCGATCCACCATGCGGCTCAGGGCGCTGACCACCCCGAGGGTGACGACGCTGGTTCCGGCATGGGGATCGGCGCCGCAAATATAAAGCTTATTAACCTTAGCCATCGCAAACCTCCGGCTCCATCTCGGAGCACCAGCCGCCCAGGAGACGGAGGTCTTGGCCCACCCCGTCGCCCGGCACCGCGTGAGACCAAACCCCTGCAATTGTCGTGCCAGAGTCGGAGGCCGCAAGCCGGACGGTCCGGCGCAAACTTTCGCGGGCGGCTGATGAAAAAAACCCCGTCGCGGCGTGCGAATCCCCGGCGGCGTCACCGGCGGGCCGGGCACGCTGGCCGGACGCCGGCTACACCGCTACAATCCCGCCGAGAATCAGGGATAGAGGTTCGGGCCATCCCATCAGGGGATGCGGGTGATCGGCAAAAAGGCGGTTGCACGGCCGCGGACGGGACCGCGAGGAAAATCGATGAGCGAAGACTTCCTTCCTATCAAGGGCTACGACCACCTTGAGTTCTATGTCGGCAACGCCAAGCAGGCGGCCCACTTCTACGAGAAGGTGTTCGGATTTCAGCCTACCGCCAAGTGCGGTCTGGAGACCGGAGTCCGTGACCGAGCCGGCTACGTGATGGAGCAGGGGCAGATCCGCTTGGTCCTGACCAGTGCCCTGAGTCCAGACCACGAGATCGCTCGCCATTGTACCCTGCACGGCGACGGCGTGAAGGTCATCGCCCTGGAGGTGAACGACGTGGATGCCGCCATCGGCGCTACGAGGGAACGCGGCGCCACGGTGGTGCAGCCGCCCACGAGCCGGGAAGACCAACATGGCGTCCTCCGCGTGGGGGCGATCCGGACCTACGGCGAAACGATTCACCGATTCGTCGATCGCCGGGATTATCGCGGGTCGTTCGCGCCAGGTTATGTGCCGATTGAAGGGGACCGGGCGAAGAGCACCGGGCTGGCGGCCATCGACCACGTCGTCGGCAACGTCGAACTGGGGATGATGAACCACTGGGCCAGGTTCTATGAACGGGTGATGGGCTTCACCCAGCTCGTGCACTTTACGGAGGATGACATCAGCACCGAGTACAGTGCGCTCATGTCCAAGGTGATGCAGAACGGCACGGGCAAGATCAAATTCCCCATCAACGAACCCGCCGAGGGGCGGAGGAAGAGCCAGATCGAGGAGTACCTGGACTGGTACCGCGGCCCCGGCGTGCAGCACGTGGCCATGTCCGTCAAGAACATCTGCGCCGCCGTGGCCGACTTGCGCGACCGGGGCGTGGATTTCCTCCGCGTGCCGGACACCTACTACGAGGGTCTGCGCGACCGGGTGGGCGACATCGACGAGGACTTCAGCCGATTGCGGGAACTGGGTGTCCTGGTCGACCGCGATGACGACGGCTACCTCTTGCAGATTTTTACCCAGCCCGTGCAGGACCGCCCGACGTTGTTCTTCGAGATCATCGAACGTCACGGCTCGCGCGGTTTCGGCGTGGGCAATTTCAAGGCCCTATTTGTCTCGTTGGAACGCGAGCAGGCCCGACGGGGCAACCTGACGTAAGGTGTGTTGCCTCTGCCGCCGCGGTTTTGAACTTTGAACCTTGAACTGTGAACTCGAAACTCCAGAGGAGTAACACATGGCCGAGTTGTCCGCCAAGTCCTGTGTGCCCTGTCGAGGTGGTGTGCTCCCGCTCACGGGTGACCAGATCAAGCCGCTGTATGCCCAACTCCGAGGGTGGGACGTGGTCAAGGAACACCATCTGACCAAGATGTACAGCTTCCCTGACTTCGCGACCGCGCTGGCCTTCGTCAACCAGGTAGGCGAGATTGCCGAGCACGAAGGCCACCACCCGGACCTCTACCTGTCCTGGGGCAAGGTCCGCGTCGACCTGTGGACCCACAAGATCGACGGCCTGACCGAAAGCGACTTCATCCTGGCCGCCAAGATCGACCTGCTGAGCTAGCGTCAGGGTCCGCGGCGCGTCGCCCAGCCCGGCGTACCGCTTCCGAGACGTTTTTTTTGGGGGGGACGGATTTTTTACTAAAGTTCTGGACCGCCGGGTTGATTTGACGGTTTTCCAATCATATAAAAACAATGGAAGCTGTCGTGTCCCCTTTCAACGGCCTCGCATTCCTCCCCGAGGGGTGCGAGGCCCGTTTATTGGCCGCTCTACAGGCTGAGACCGAGCCGATGCGGGCGGCATGGGCCGGGGGATCGGGGGTGCAGGGACGATTCAACATCCCGCCTTGACGTTTTACCGGACTGCGGACAGGATACGGCGGAAAGGGGTCCCTCCGTGTGATGTGTTGCCGGCGCGGCAGCGGGGGGCCGTAGGGTGTACCGTAAGCGGGACGAGCGGACGGCGGTATGCCGTCCGCCAGACGGACCTTGATCAACTTATCGTCAGCACTGTCCGGAGGGCGGTGGGCCCTCATCGCGTGTGTCGTTCTGACGGCGAGCCCCCCGGTCATCGGGCAGGGGCGGCGCGAACCCGACACCTTCCTGAACCAGCAGCGCGCGGTTGAGGAGCGCGTGCGCCGGGAGGCGGAAGAGCAGCGGCCTGCGATCCAGGCCGTCGATCTGGATTACGGCGGGTGGTACAGCTTCAACCTGTTCATCTATGACGACGGCATCAACAGTTCCCGGACGTTCCGGCGGAATGATCTGCGGCTGTGGGGTCGCCTGGCGCTCGACCAGGGCGCGCACACGTTCTATGCCCGCGGGCGATTGAGCTTCCTGGATTTCAATACCGGCGATTCCTATGACGGAAACGACAACGACTGGGAAGGCCCCAATCTGGAACGGGGGTACTACCAGTTTGACCTGCGGAGCGCCATGAAGGCTTACGCCCACCGGCAGGTGGACTACGACTTCACGCTCAAAATCGGGCGAGACTTGGCGACCTTCGGTACCGGGTTGGCCCTCTCCACCCCCCTCGACCAGGTGTGGATGCGCGGGGAATACCAGCACGTCGTGGTTACGGGGTTGATCGGCCGCACGGTCGGCAGCAGCGAGGACTTGGATTCGTCGCGGTACACCACGCGGACGCGGCGGGCGTTTTTCGGCACGGAAGTGCGTTACACGGGCTTCGAGCGGCACGAGCCGTTCGCTTACGTGTTGTGGCAGCGGGACCACAATCGGGATGCGTTTCCGCATCCGCTGCAGGATTACGACTACGATTCCTTCTACGTCGGACTCGGCTCCGAAGGCGAACTGGCGAAGAACCTGCGTTATTCGACCGAGTGGGTCTATGAGAGCGGGCGGAGCTATGGCGATCGCCGCTTCCTGCGCCAGGACGTGATCCGGGCCTGGGCCTTCGACGCGGAGTTGGAATATCTCTGGGATACCCGAGGGCATCCGCGGGCCTCGCTCGAATACCTGTTTGCCAGCGGTGATCCCGACCGTCTGGACAGTCCCACCAACGCCGTCGGCGGCAACCGGAACGACCACACCGACACGGGCTTCAACGGGTTCGGTTGGCGGGACACGGGCTTGTCGTTCGCTCCCACCCTGAGCAACATCCATGTCTGGCGCGCGGGTTCGTCGTTCTTCCCGTTGGAAAGCAGCAGGTTCTTCCGCCACCTGGAACTGGGCACGAACTGGTTTCTATACTACAAGCAGCACCGCAGCGCCGCCGTTTCCGACGTCACGGCGGATGAGGCCTCAGGCTACCTCGGATGGGAGATGGACTATTTCGCCAACTGGGACATCACGTCGGATCTGGCCTGGACGGCCCGGTACGGGGTGTTCTTCCCCGGCGAGGCTTTCAGCGATGAGACGACGCGGACGTTTTTTCTGGTCGGGATGACCTACAGGTTCTGATGTTGCGAGCGGATCAGTTCAATATTCGCCCAGTTCCACAGGGCTTGCGCCCTGGGCTACCAACTTTCGTCCCTGCGGGACTGGGGAGCACCGTCGGACTGAACAACAAGATCGGACGGAGGGGCATGGCGATCGCCCTCGCCGCCACGCTGGTTTGGGCAGGTGGTTGCGCGGCGCCGAAGCGGACATTCCAGCCGACCCAGGACCATAACGCCCTGAACGAAATCGCGTTTGTCCACTACCTCAGCACGCTGCCCACGGTAAGCATGGACGAGGCCTATCACGCCATGCTGTTGTTGGCCGACGAAGCGGATTCTGGGCGGACCTTTGAGGACCGCGAGGCGCTTCTGGTCGGCCGCGGCGTGGTGCGCGAGTCGTGGGGGCTGGCGGCGGACGACACCCTGGATCAGGGCACGTTGGCCTACATGCTGATGAAGATCTGCAAGCTGCCCGGCGGATTGAATGACCTGATGCTCGGCTCCTGGGGGTTGGGGGACCGCAGGTATGCCCTGCGGACGGTGGTGTGGCATGAACTGATACCCTACGATGTGCCGTACCATGCGGTGACCGGAGGCGAATTGCTGACCGCCATCACCAAGGCCACGGAGTACCTGGAGCGCGAAAGCGGGTAGCATGGTTCCACGGGATCCCGGCGAACGAAGGACGTAAATCATAATGAAAAATAACCCCCTTTGGGCGATCGCGTTTGCCGGGCTTTGCGGCTTCGTCTGGACGGACCGTACAGCGGCCCAACCGGCTGCCCCCGCGCCCGCCTCGCAACCGGCTGAGCCCGCCAGCCAACCGGCGACCGCCCCGGCCGAAGGTGAGGAAATTTGGGCCGAGGTGATTGAAGTCAAGGGAGTAGTCGAGCGTTCGACGGTCGAGACGGGGGGTGCCGACGCCAAGGCGGTGCAATGGATGCCCGTCCGACTAGGCGAGAAGCTCGGCGGTGGGACGCAGATTCGGACGGGGTTGCGTTCCCACGTGATCCTGCGTTTCGGCGACGCCAGCGTGGTGATGATCAAACGCTCGACGCTGGCGAGCATCCGCCAGTTCTACCGCGAAGCCGATACGGAGACGGTACGGCTGGGCCTGGGCTACGGGGCGATTCGCGGCGGGACCAGCGCCGGGCCGGTACGCAGCGATTTCGTGGTCGATTCGACTGTGGCGACGCTGGCCAAGCGCGGCACCGAAGGTTGGGAGTTCTGGGTTGAGGCGTACACCGGTCGCTTTCGTGTCTCGCTGGCCGAAACCGGTTTGGTGGAAGCGCTGGAGAAGCTGACCGGCCAACGCCGTCTGGTCCGCCCGGGCGAGTACGCCGACCACAGCAACATCGGGGCGATGTGGATCAAGCAGGACATCTTCGACCGCACGGTACACTTCTTTACCGCCGAGTCCGTGTCAGCGACCGACTTGGCCTTCGACGTGAACAATCCCGAGGGGCTCAGCGTGACCGGGCCGGGGCTGGGGTCGCAGGCGCGGGGCGTCAGCGGACGAGCGGGCGAGACCCCGCCTCCCAGCGGTCCCGACCTCAGCTTGGTCCGGCAGCGCTTGCTCGACACTTTGCTGCTCCGGCCGTCCTCGGTGGTGCGCCCCGAGGGTAACTTCGGGCTGGCGCCGACCTTTGACGTGCTGGTGCCGCGGTCGCAGCAGAAAGCGTTCCACCACCTTGATCGCCCGTACTCGCGATAAGCGTGCTGCATGGCGGCGCTTCGCTGCGCTGCGCTTCGCCATGCCACGCAGCCGGTCGCCGTCCATGAATTGGCTGGCGTTCCAGAACAGGGCGTGGGGCATCGGGCTGGGCGTGGCGGTGACCCTGACCGTCGCGCTGCTCTACGGGGCGGGTCTGTTCGACGGGCTGGTGCTGGCCGCCGCCGACTGGAACTTCAAGCACGTCAATCGCCTCGAGGCCTCCCCCGACCTGGTGATGATCGACATCAACGATTTCGCGTTGGAGCGGGTGCATCGCTGGCCTTGGCCGCGGAGTCTGCACGCCGACCTGATCGAGGTGCTCCACGAACTCGGGGCCGCCACCGTGCTG